>NZ_JAAGPO010000002.1:0-225617 GCF_017104825.1 Burkholderia sp. Ac-20345
TGGTTTGCTCCTGAATGAAAAATAGGGGCAAACCGATCCCTTTGGGGAACGGAGCCCCAGAGGGAAAGACAAGATGCCGGCAGGCGGCAACACGAAGCACGGACGAGGAATCGACCGAGCAGGCTGGAAAACGGACCAGCTACCGATGGAAAGCGGTTACGAGTATAGCACTGGATTTCCTGGTGGGAATCATCCTGATCGGAAGTTGAAAATGCGGTGGGCCTACCGATCAGGATGCGCTGTCTATTGCGTACTGACGCTCGAGAGATCGTATGCCTTGGAAACCTCGTCCAGTGTCAGCGGGCACCGCGCGGCGACAGTGATCCGCGCTCCGCTATCTCGCTTGTGTGCTCGTCGATCTCGTCATTCCAAAGCTCGTACACGGCGTCCAATACCTCCGTCGCCTCTGGCTGATCGGCGACGTCTTCATCAATTTCGACCGCTACCGATTCGGACTTTTCACCGAATTGCATCCACCTCGTGACATCGAACGCGTACTTAAAGAACATAAGTACGACCGTCGCAAGCTGAAGGCTGAGATAGTTGTATCCGCCTTCGACCACTACGGCCTTGGCGTCGCACGTGATCAAGCAGCCCTTCCCTGGCGGCCCAACATAGATTCCAATCCGAAACACACCACATCCGCGGATATTCCTGGTTTCTCGGTCTACCAAAATCAGGCGGAGATCCTTGTATTGAATCACGGACGACAGACTCGCATCGCATTCGACCACTGGCGATGTCACCTCCGCCCGACACACCGTCTCCGCAAGGGCGGCCACGCTCGCGCCGCGCACGGCTCGAATCCGCGCAACGAATTCCGCGATCATCTCGGTCGCGTCCATGTCCTGCGGCAGGGTCTCGTAGCAGGCGAAGCATTCTCCCTTCCCGTAATCATTCGAGCCGTAGTCAACCCCAGGGGATTCGCAAGGGAAAAAGCGATCGTCGGCCGCAAATGCCTGAAGCCGCGGCGTGCCATGCGGCACGTCAATCAGTCGCTTGGGCCGACTCAGAATGAACTGATTGTCTGCACGAAGTGTCCAGGCCACCACGTCCTCGGCATAGGGTGCTTCGTCGCCAAGTAGCTCCTGCAGCTTTTCGACCTGGTGCTCGTAGAGCTCGTGCAACCGTTCAAAATCTTCTGCGTCAGGATCGAGTAGACTGAACAGGGGTGTAGGTGTTGCAAACTCGTTGACCGAGCTTTGCAACTCATGCCAATTCCGATACCCGAAGATCGTCGCTACCCATTCAAGCGCAGTCGCATATTGGAGGTTGGGGAAAGCGGCGGTGAGACTCTCGGCGACAAGCTTTGGTCGCTTCGTGTTGCGAAAGTAGGTACGCATGGACGGACTCCAGTAGGTTGAACGCCTGCGTTCCCACTTGGCCGGGCATTCTCTGGGGTCTGAGAAATCGGCGAAATTTTGCTGCACCGGGCCTGCTTGAGGCTTCACCATGACGTGGGAGGTAGGGACCGGTCTTCCCTATGCGGGACGAGTATATAGCACCTGACTTCGTGATGGGAATTTGAAATTATTGTGCCTACTCCGGTTGGGTGACCTGCAGTCGAGAAGCACCGACCTCTGGACGGCAGGCCAACCCAACAATCCTCCCTGCACCGTTTCTGGTTCGTGGTTCAACCTTCGTCCATCGACTCGGCTTTCACGGGTCCGGCGGTGATCGATGCACGGGCCACGCGAACCACTTCGGCAGCGTTCAGCGGGTCCGACGCGAACCACCCGTTGCATCCTGCCGCAGCGAAGATCTTGCGCACAGTGTCCTCGCTCGTCACCTCGGCTTGCGATGCCACTCGGGGCGTGGGCGAGAACAGCCAGCAGTTCCAGCCGCGTCCTTCCGAGTGTGCGAACGCCTCACGCACTTCCTTTTCGGATTCGTAGATGGCGAGACCTCGATCCGCGTCGTCGAACATGAGCAACCACCGCGGATCGCGGCGATCGCCGGGCTGGCAGTAAGGGCCGATGCCCGTGTTCGCAGGATCGTCCTGCCAGGCGAACATTTCGCGGCCGGTCACCGCTGCCTGTTCCGCTACGGCGGCACCGGCAAAGAGCGGCACGATTGCCCTCGCCGCGGTCTGCGCGCACCGGAGGATGTCACCGCCACGGCTCGCCGTGCGGATGGCGTTCTGCACCAGCGCAACGATGGAGGACTCGTCTGCCCGAAGTTCGACGATGGCGCATTCCCGGAGCTCGAACGAATCGGGCGCCCGATCGATCACGACGCCCTCACCGCCGGCGTTGGGCGTGCAGAGGTATCGCGCCGCGCGGCCGGCGTGCGCCGCGGCCACCAGATCGGAAACATCGGGGTAGAGGAAAGCCCGGGCCTCCGACGAGAGCGTCTCGTCGGGCTCGGCTTCCGTAGGCACAGCCGAAGCAGAGGCGAGCGCATATCCGCGTTGCAGTCCATATTCGAAGGCTTTGCGTTCTGCTCCAGTGATGGCTGCCCGCACTTCGTCCGCGTCATCCGTTACGGAAATCTGCGGCTCTCCATGCGTGGCGATGCGCCACATGGTGTGTTCGATATTCACACGCGCATCGTTCAGCGGCGCCTCGGCAGGGGTGGCTGATGCGACGAAAAGCACTTCGCCTTCGAAGCCGTGGTCGTGCGCATCGTTGATCGCTTTGTCGATCGTGGCTTGATCGTCGGTAATCCACGGCGTCCAGTCAAAACCCGGCACGCGAGTGCGAAAGCCGACCGGCACGGATCCCACTTTCACGCTGGCAGAGGCAAGCGCCGCTTCGATGCAGTTCCAGACGTCCTCGAACGTGTAGCTGTCGCCGGTGCGATATTGGCCGCAGGCCGTCGAAATGATTGCTTCGATTCGCGATTCGGGCAGTTGGGTCGTATTCATCGCGGGTCAATCCAGTTGAGTTGCGGCGGTTGTCTTGGCGGAAGGCGTCGTGACGCTTTCGTTCGAAGCGGCGTCAAGCGCATCCAGGCGGCGGCGCACTTCGGTTTTGAGCCTCACGATGGCCTGCCCTACGCTCAACCCAACGTGGAGATCCGTGCCTTCGTGCATGCCAAGCATCGGCTCAGCCCAGAACTCGCACGTCGTCAAACGGCCGACGTCCCGTCCGTCCAGGACGTGTCCGAGCAGTGCGCTGCGGAACGAGAAGCCCATTTCGAACGCTTCCCAGAGCGTGACCTTGCGCGCAGCACCAGCGGCTACCGGCAGCGCGGCCGCGCGATACAGGCTGATCGTTCGGTTGGGCGTCTCCACACCGACGTCGAACATGCTGTACAGCCCCGCGTCGAAGAGTCGGAGATTCTCGGCGCTCACGTAGATCGCCCGATTCTCCTCACCCCGCGCCGCCATCGTCGGGGCACCCGACACGCTACCGGCGGCCAGCTCACGACCTTCGCGCTCGACCACTTCGCGCCGCACGGCATCGAGCCCATGCAAGTAGTTGCTGATCTGCTGCAGGGTCGGCACTCCGCCGCGTGCGGCAGCCGCACCTTGCACGGCGTCCCAAGCGTCTCGAGCCACCTTCTCGTCGCTGATCTCGTCGGCGTACGTGCAGCGCCACTCGGCGAACGTCAGGGCCACGCTCTCACCGTCGTGCGCCGCATCCGGAGCCGGGAAACTCGCGTCTGCGCCCTTCAACGCGTGATAGGCAGCGTCCGAGCGCTTCAGCGCGATCGAAGCCACGGCGCCGGTATCGATGATGCGCGTGCGCCCGGCCACCGTATCGAAGTGCTTACCGGCGGCGTACCAGCGCAGCGCCGCCTCTGGCGTCCAGTCGTTCCGCTCGAGGTCGCGCTGGATCTCTTCGGGAATCGCCACCGAGCCGTCAAAGTCCGCGAGGCGAAGATTCGCCCAATGGGCAAGCCTGCGCGTGGGCTCGTCTTCCAGACGTCGCCCCATCGCGAGCTGCGTCAACTGCGTGCTGGTGACGCCACTTTCGTTGGTGACCTGCTTCCACTGCAGGTCTCGCTGCTCACGAACGGCGTTCAGCGCGACATAGAACCCCTTCGCGTCGAAAACCTGCGCGCCGCGGGCCGCCGGCGTGTTCGTCGACTGCGCCCAGCGCAGCGCCTCGTCGACCTGGACCGCGTTGAGCGGTTGCGACTCGCCCATGCCGAGCGCGAACCGAATGGCGCGTCCGATCGGGCTGCGGCGGTCCTGGTTGTGATAAAGCACCCAGACCAGCGCGGCGCGGCCCCAATCGGTGAACTCCGGTTCGGTGACAGGTTGCACGAGCAGGCCGGCGCATCGCTCGAGCACGCCTACCTCCTCCGCACCAAGCGTGAGCGGTTCCTGACTGTACGTTGCGCTCCGGATCCGTGCGACCAGCTCGCGCAGTGCCTGACCGTCGGCGCTCACCGTCTGCCCGCTGGCGTCGCGCATGGTGGCAGCGCCGGGGAGCGCCGCGAGAATCGCGTGGTACGTCGCCTGGATGGCGTTGGCGTCGCGCGCCTCACGAGCATTGCCGTATTCGATGACGCGCTGCGCGAGCTCGCTCAGCGAGATGGCCTCGTCGCGCTCGTCCGGAAGCTCCCGGAGCAGCATCTCGATGACATGCACACAGGCGCGGGCGCCGCTCGCATCGCCCGCCCACTCGCGCGCTTCGTATTCGTTGACCCTGTCGAGACAGACGTGCAGCGCCTCCCCGAGGCCTTTCGAGTGCGCGTCGATACGCGCGATCGCGACAGCCGCGGCGGCGGCGACCGGCTCAGCAAACAGGGGCTCGGTGCTGACGCCCTCCGGAGCATCCAGCAACGTCGCCTGCTCCCAGTCTTTCGAGCCGCCGGCCACCTCCGGCGTGACGTAGCCGACCGCCTCGCCTGGGAATTGCAACGACGCCTGTTCCAGTGCCGTGATCGCCTGCTGGATAACCGCCTTGTTCCCGATTGGGACACCCGTCCAGTCGAGTTGCTTCAATGCCTGCGCAATGTCGGTCGCGTTCATTTCATCGATTCGTGTTGACCCGGACCATCCGGGGTTACATGGACCACGATACCGGGGACGCCCCTCAAATCAAGACCTGCTCGCGCGCCACGGACGCGCCGGCGCCAACCGGAGAAGCTACCGCGCGCTCTCGATCGGCCGCGGCCCGCTGTTGCTGTGCCCGCGCGGCCGCAGCGATGATTTCGTGCGCGGCCCGGAAGTAGTCGCTCGGTGTGTCGAACGTGCGAAGGGCGATCGGCCCATCCTCGTTCCAGTCGGTGTAGTGCTCGATGACAGCGCACTGAAGCGCTTCCCATGCCGTGTGTTCTTCCCACTCGGGCTCGTAATAGCCGACAGACTCTCCGAGCATCACCGTCCCCTTCCACGGCTGCCAGGGCTCGCTCATCACGATCCAGTTACGCCCGTGCTTCGGCTGGTACTTGAATGAGCCGCGATCCCGTCTGCCATGAGGGACGCTCATCCGGTCCCAATGTTTGAAGTCGTGTCCGCCGACGTTGGTGAAGGACTTGCACGAGTCATCCGCCCGGAACTGCTCGCGCTCATCGCCAAGTAGCGGCAATAACGGCGCGGCGCGCTTCGACAGCTTCTTCAGGATGCGCAGGTTCAAGATTTGTCTCCCAATTCAAGCACGTTGGCGGCGAGTGTCGCGCCTGGCGCAGTGTCCGACTGGTTCCCGTTTATGGGGAAGTGGCTACCTTTCGTGCGGGTCGCACGTTCACGCTGCTTCCCGACCGGATTTCCGTGCTCATCGCCGTCGAACGTTATCGTGACTGGCCCGTGGCGCATGTCGCCCGTCATCCGACCGTTGAGGGCGCGCTTCTCGGCAGCGGTAAGGTTGCGCCACTTCGCGATCCAGAAGTCGCCCACCAGCAGACCGCGCGGCGCGGGGCCTTGCATCTCGCCAACGGAGATCCCGCGTTCGCGGCACCACTTCTCGGCAGCGTTGCTCGCCTCGAAATCGCCCGGCTGATCGAAAACGATGGTCACCATACAATCCTCTACGCATCATCCAGACTGCCGGCGGGCACCGCCGCGCGATCGCCGGACAGCGTCTCGCGACGGACCGATGAGGCGAACGCCAGCAAATCCGCATAGCTGATACCGCTGATGTCGCCACCGCGAGCCTGGATGAACTGGTCCACCAGCGGGCGCACGGCCGAGATCTCGGCCATGACATCGTTGAACGGACGCTCCAGCGGACCCTCCGACGACAATGCCTTCCCCGCTTCCTGTCGGGAGGCGGAAGGGGCGGGAGCAACGAGCGCGTATTCGATGTCGCTGTCACCCTGCTTGTCGGCGCACCACGAAACTTCGTGGAGGCCTGCGAATTCGAATTCACCGGGCGGCAGATCGCCGACGTTCAGATATATGCGCTGCGGCGCATTCTTGATGTTCGTATCCATCGACCTCTTCTCAGTGAGCATTGCCGCAAGTGGCGGCGATTCCGCCACCCCAAGTTGGAAGCTCACGATACCCGTTGTGCCAGGCAAATCAAGGTAACCGCGCGAGCCGTACAGGTGGCCTGATTTACCGTGTTCGAATCTGCATCCAATATACTTCCTATCAGGAAATTACGTGCAAAGTGTACCTGCCGCTGGGCGTCGAAAAAATAAAAGCCCGCTGCTCCCAAGGGGCGCAGCGGGCATGGTTTAAGGTTAGATGCTACCAGTTGGCCGAATCGTCAACTTTGCGGTCGAGAAGCCAGCCGTTGATTGGTTTCGACGATGAAGTCCGCCTCCTCCGCGGTCAGTCCATAGTCGCTCGGGACGGCGGAATCAGCCATACCAACGTCGAAGTACGGCTCGGTAATGAAGACGCCGTCGCACGTGATACCGACCTGGGGATAGCTGTTGTCCGTCATTTCGACTTCGAGCCGGCCGCGTAGCGAAACAGGAATACTGGCCGCCGGAAGATTCAGCTCGTCGAGATCTCGATCAGAAAGCTTCTGGACCGATTCGTCGTGATTGTTCATAGACCTGCTCCTAAAAAATTGCGAAGCAGGCTCCCAACGGGAATCTGCCCCGCTGGGTTGGATGTGCATTGACGTGCGATTGAATCGCGGGATATCCCGCTGGCTGGCTGTCGGCCCAGCTACCGTCGAAGTGAGACTCCAATATACCCCAAGATCCTACCAGGAATCTATCCGCGATTGACGGCGAGCTCGCCGCGAGGCGGCGCGACTATCGGTTACTTTCAGCCTCGCGGAAGCTCTCGTGGCGGCACGCCAGGCCCGTTGCCGAGGGCTGGTCCTCGGATCGATCCGGAATGGTCTTCAAGCGTTTTCCGTGATACTGCCAGTAGTCCGTGTTGGACAACGCCCTGGACACATGGACGACGCATCGCTCGTCGACCGACATGAGGTTGAGATCGAAAAGCGTGTGGATGTCGGTGCGCAACAGCAGGCCGTTGCGGGTCGAGTAGTCCGTCATGAGCGAGTGCGGCACGATGTGCGCGGCCTCGAGCAGTTCCACCACGCGGGCGCCGGTGACCGCGCAGCACTTCCGGTACGCGTCGAGCAATTGCCTGCGGAACCGCTGCTGCCCGCGCCGCGTCTTGATCGCGCGATTCTGGACCTCGTCGTAGGTGGCGTCCTCGTCGTACTCGATGTCGCCGTCAGCGGCGCCGCCCGAATCCTCCGGTTCCACCTCTCTCACGACAAGGCAGTCACCCGTACGGCTATCGTAAGCGTGGACGTACCACTCCGCGACGTCGAGATGCCGTCGTGCGACCGACGAGGCACCCTTTCCCAGCTCGTCAACCCGGCGGCGATTGCCTTCGCAGAGGATGACACGCGCCGCCAGCCCCCTCCGGAACGACTCGTGAATTGCATCTTCGAGGGCTTTGGCCCGCGCCGCTTGATCGTGCGCGCGCAAGCGCATTGAAGCGTCGGACGCATCGTCTCTCGCGATCGCCAACAGGGCATCGAGCGTTTCCCGCACATTGCCATCGAAGACGATCCGACCGAGTGGATCGGCCGTCAGGTTCTCGTACCAGAAGCACATGGCGAACCCCTCGCTCACCGAGCCAAAGCACCATTCGTAGCAGAACCTCGGGTTGGACCTGTAATTTTCGACAGGGTCGCCATGCGAGGTGCGGTGCCACTCATCCACCGAAAAACCCGCATCCTGCAACAGGTCGTAGAGGAGCCCCTTGGTTTGCGGCTTCAGGCCCTCCAGGTCGGACGTCATCGCATCGGCGCGGCGGAAGGAGACATGCCGGCCAGTGAGGTCGAGACGGACCTGGCGCCAACCCGCGCCGCGCCATAGCCGGCCCGGATGTCCGTCTTTCACCCCGGAATTTGACCAGTATGGTCGGAACCGACTGGCGGTCGCAGGCAGGGAAAAGCCGAGGATCCGTTCAATCTCCTCGAAGGAGAACGTGACCTCGTTCCCGTCCAGATTTCGGAGGTAGTCTGCGAGGGGGGCGTATTTGGACATGGTCTTGCTCGCACGTTGGAAGCGACGGGGACCGCAGTCGACGCCCAGACAGACTGCCCAGGCGGGTTCACGCATATCCCTGCAGGCGCAGAGCGTAGCACGACACGACCGGCGAGTTCCCTTCCCTGCAGGAACCCGTCCAGCACCTTCAACGATTCACGAGCACCGCGCGTAGCGGTTCTTCGCGACGTCCGGCAGGGCGTCCCTTCCAACTATCGCTTCAGCGAGGTCAGCCGCCCTGTTCCAGCCAATCCCCATCTGCCGCTGGATATGCGCCACGCACACCCCATCGAACGCGATGATCTGTCTTGCCTGCGATATCTCGTTCGCCGTCAGCGGTACGAGCGCTGCCCTTTCGAGAATGCCCATGTTTTCTGCCCTCCTCGCATCAATTGGCGCTTGCCGGCCGCCGGCGCCGCGCCCGCTACGACGCAAGACGGCGACCGGCCGGTAGCTGGACACTTCCGCGTGACGCGGTTTCCCGATCAGATGACGACGGTCGGCACGCCGCGGGCCGCCGGCGGGATCCGGGCATGTTCCGTCATGGTGTATTCGGTCCCCCCGACGATCGTCATCTTCGTGATGCCGTAGGCCGCGCCGCCGACTTGGACATCGACGGTTTCCACACCGCCCAGCACTCCGTCGAGATGGTTCACGAGGGTCGATGCTCCATCATCCGGCAGCGATCCGACAGCGTCATCGCCCTTGCTCCGACCGGAGACGGTATAACTGCCTGCCTTCACCTGGATCCAGATGGACGAGTACATACCGAAGATCAACTGATCGATTGGCGTCTGATTGACGAGATTTGCGAGCGCGGCGGCTTGAGGCATAGGTTCTCCTGGTGGTTTGGGGACTACAAAGCGACGACTGGTTACCGAAATTACGCGTGTCTGGTCGCCGAGGGGTTAGCCCGTATCCGGGTTTTGGGGTTGCCGATTCATTTTCAAACTGCACTTGCGATGGCTGCTGCGTCCGTAATGATCAGCGCTGCACCCAGGGGCTCCGCGCCATCGTGAAGGCGGGCATCCAGGTCAGCGTCCGGGAACACCGTCCCAGCGAGCTCGGCGCGAACGCGCATGAGCATCCGCCCGAGGTAGTTCTGGCCACGTCCATTGACGATGCCCCACCGACGACCGGCGTCGTCGTCGATTCGGCCGGCCTCGACAATCTGGGCGTCGCCTGTTGCAAGCAGCAACTCGCGCAGATCGGCATGCTGTACGAACTTCGCACGCAGACAGGCAAGCATCCACGGGTAACGCAGCCGCGACCAGCCCGGACGGGTATGGAAGCCAAGCAGCGCGTCGGCCGTCCGCCCCATGATCTCGGTAGGATCGGCATCGTTCGAAGGCACGACGTGGGCGGCGAGCGCCACGAGCGACGGAGCCGGCGCTGACATCAACCAGGCGCGCACGCGCGGATCACGTGGCTTGAGTGACTGGTAAGCGTGCTCAACGGTCGGGAACCGCAAGTCGTTGATCTCGATCTCGCGCCGAAAGAGGTTGCTGAACGCGCCGTAAGGCTTTTCATTGGCCCGGTAAAATTCGATCGTCTGTTTCATCTCGTCCATAACGCAGTCGTTTCCCTAGTCGAATGAATGCAGCAGTTCAGCCTGGTACTTCCGCTCAACTCCTTCGGCAATTTCGATGACTTCCACCTCGCGCACGTCGTGAAGGTCGCGCGATAGACTGGCGTGGATATAGCAGTTGAAGACGAGACGAATGCCGAGGCTTCCACGCGCGAATCCCAAAAGGAAGGGGTAGCCGCCATCGTTCACCGCGAGGAATGCATCAATGCGGATATCGGGCATCTTGTCGGCGTGCTTGAGGGTGACGAAGAAGCCCGCCTCCCTCAATAACAGCACATGCGTATAGCCTCGCTCGATGGCAAGGAGCATCTCCGCATAGCTCGTCGGGATTGGCCGACCATCTGGGCTTCGGGCTTCGTTCACAGAATTGCTCCGATGCTTTAAATGCTTCTGACCTTGGATTCCAGCACGCCGAACTCCTTCACCACCACGGCGGCTACGTATTGCCTAGCTTCTGCTTCGGAAGCTGTCAGGTACCCGTTCCTCGAAACTCGTCGGATTCGTCGTCTCGCAGCCAGCGCCGACCTTTACCCCAGACGTCCTCGGGCGGGATCTCACCCGCTCGCATGACGAATTCCGCAGGATCGAAGCGCCTACACGACCTGATACCCGACTGGATCAGATCGAACAGATCCATCGGCGCACCGATCGTGCGCAACGCGCGGACCGTGTTCGTGTTCGAGTCAACCAGCATGACGAGCACGACATTGCTGTCCGGCTTTTCTTCTGCCCACGCCTGCATCACGTCGACATGGGCCGCAATCGGCGCTGCCAGCGGCCAGACCCTCTCTCCACCCGTACGCAGCACGAGCATCAGGATGCCGACCGGCAGATCGGGGGTCTGCAGCAGCGCGAGGCCGTGAGGAATGCCCTGCACGCCGGCGATATCCTCGTCCGAGACATCCGGCAACTGGAGCACCATCGTCAGCACACCACTGACGATCGTCGCGGCCAGAGCCATTTCACCCGGGCCGGGCGATTCGAGCGGAGAGGCATCACCTACCGCGATTGTCATTGCGCGCACGTTCATATTTTCACTTGCCGTCATCACTCATTTTTTCCTTCCTCTTCGTTCGCCAGCTTCAACAGCACGCTCGCGTGGCAGCAATCGTCCTCGTATGGCTGCATTGGCTTCGGGCACCAACACCCGAGATTCTTCCCGCGAAGCTCGGCGCGGGCGGCAGCGACAAGCCGCTCACTTGGTTCGCTTCAGCTGCACGCGCTCAGGCATACGATTCCCCCTAACCGTCAGTAACCGAGCAAATCGCGAGCCGCACGCGTCGTCGCAGGAATCACGTCATGCTCGACATAGATCCGGCCGCTGGCTTCGACCGCAGTCGTCGCCACGGTCAGCGTGCCGTCGCCGTTGAAAAGCGTCGGTTCAGGTCGATCGTGCTCGTTGATCCATTCGATCAGGCGGGCGACGCGGACGGCTGTCTGGTAGGCGGCGTATCGCTCAATGTCGTCCGCGAGCCGGGCTTCCTGCACACAGCGTACGCAGTAGGCTCGCCCCAGCGAGATCGCATAGGCAAAGTCTCCGCCCAGCTTCTCGCGGGCTTCCGGTTCTGGCATGTCGTCAAGCCAGAAGATTCGGTCGTCTGAAATCATGTCAATCCTTCGGACGCCGCCCTAAGTTCGGCACCCACACATCGAATTTCCCCGGCTACCTGCTCTCCAGCGCCGGCGAAGCCGCAGCCGACGCGTTCTCTTCGGGCCAGATTTCGCCGCGGCACCAGTCGATCCTGCAGCACCGAAGATCACCCATCATTTTCTCGATCATCGCCCCGTAGAACTGCTCGACCTTGTAGCGCGTCTCGAGCGAGGACGGACCCATGAAGTCGATGGCTTGGTGACCCTTGATCGGCGCGAGCAGCAAATCTTCGGCCGCGTTGTGCCTGCCGGGCAACTCGAAGCGCGGTTCCATCAGCGCTTGCGTGTACGCGGTCAGAAGGACCTTCAGCACGTCGACGTAGCGCATCTCCGGGTGATAGATCGCACCAAGCACGTTGTCGCGAATTCCCTGCCACGTCGGATCGCAGTTTTCCCGCTTGATATAGAGGAAAAGCGCCTTCAGCGTCTCGTTCATCGGGTTCCCCGCGCCGGCGCGAATTTCGCAGCGAGCTTCTTAAGTACCCCCCAGAAGCCCTTGAGATCGTCGGTCGCGGAAGATGATGAGACCGGCCCGCAAAAGGCCGATTCCAATGCGGTAAGAATGAGCGTGCCCAGCATCACGATCATCCAGAAGTTGTCTGACTGAAGGATCAGCACGAACTGGCGCAGCAGATCCTTGTCCGCATTGACGGCCTGCAACCCAAGCAAGAACGCAATCCCGACGGCATAGAAGAAGTTTTTGACGATGATCATGGGGCACTCCGTTTTGATAAGAGCCTTTGACTAACCAGTTGAGAGCTGGCTGCGATTACTTGACCTTCTTGCCCGCTGCGATCAGTGCCTTCCGTTCGGTCGCCTGTCGGCGAAACCACTCCGCCCGCCCCGTGTCGACGTCAGGATCGAACTTCGGGTCATTCAGAATCGGCAAGTAAGAGCCGTCGGGGTTCTTCATGTGGAATTTGGGTTCCATATTTTCCTTCAATCTCTGCGATGTCCGAGGCACGCACCATCGGCATCCTGTTGATCACAGTTGTCACCCGTGAATACCGTCTTGCCAGCCGCCTTCTTGAGCACCAGCATTTCCCGCAACTCGACACCTGTTCCTGGCGATAGTGTTTCTGCCAGTTCGGCGTCTGACATCGCCAGCAATTTGGCGATCGGGATATGGATGTGATACGTCGTTGACGCCATGCCAGTTTTCTCCTAATTCCCCATCCGACGAATGCTCGGGACGGGATATCCGTGTCAGCGTACGTCCTCGACGTATCTCGGCGCAGAATCTGCTGGTTGGTACCTCCATGCCTCGACAACCGCAGACAATCGCTCTACCGCCAGTTCCTTATCCCGACCGCACATGAGTTCATAGATCGCGAGCATCTTCCCCAACCAATTGGCGTGCCCATGATTGCCACACGGTTGCTGGACAACCCTTGTCAGTTGGTCAGCCCGCTCACGAGACAACGTGTGCAGACTCCATGCAAACTCGAGCATCTGCCCCAAGGACATCGTGTCGCGGTTGGAAATTTCGCCGCCCAGAGCTTTGACTTGACGGATTTCGTAGTCGTACAGCGGAACCTCATAGGCGCCGGCGCGGTCGGCCACCTGTCTTCGAAGTCTGGAGGCAATCGTGTCCAGCACGTGGCCATCGTGTGTGTGGTGATAGTTCCGGTCGATGTCAGCGCGGATGGCCTCAAGGCTCGTTGAAACTGCCCCGGCGAGCGTGAAGTAGTCGGAACTCAACTGCTTCAACTCCCCGACAACGCGTTCCGCTGCCTCTCGTTCTTTGAGCTGGCAGTTGGCCGTGAACCGCCTGTCCGACCGGTACATACGGATCGTAGCCACCAATGCAAGGCAGAGCAGCGCATTGGTAGTGATCGAAATCCAAAGGCAGTACATCATTCCCATTTTTCCCTGTGTCAGCCTGCAGAACCCACGACGTGCGGCGCCATCGCCTCGCGCAGCCCTTCGCGATGCAGCGATGCGTCGCTCATCAGCGCGTCGTAGCCCGGAAACCCTTCCGCATCGGAATACAGATCGACCGTGGTGCTGAAGGGATGGGTTGCGCGGTGCCGGAAGCCGTAGAAGGCCACCATGACCGACGCGATGCCGAGGTTCGAGATCAGGACCGAGCTGCCGAACCAGTCCCAGGCCTTGAACCAGAGGTACAGCGCAACTCGCTTGCCATCGACCTCGCCCGTCGGATGCTCGACGTACACATCCTGATTGCCGATGTCGTAGTGATGGGTGATCCGGTAGATCTTGGCACCTTCGGCCTTCAGATCGCCCTCGACCTCCGCGGCCATCGCACCGAAATGCTCGTGCTCCTCGCTCGACATCGCATCGCCGACCGCGCCGCCGCGACCGTGCAGCGCGTCCGCCTTCCCATCGTTGTAGGCCATCAGCAGCATGCTCTCCAGTAACCCGAAATTGCGAAGGGTCCTGGGATCGTCCACCGACAACCGGGCGCTCACGGTGAACGTGTCCGCACCGATGATGGCGAAGGCCTTTTCCGCCAGGCTCAGCGTCAGCGCGCTGTGATCCGGCATCGCGGACTTGCCCTGCGCAACGCTCCCGGCAAAGATAGCGCCGGCGAGCGAATGCTCTTTGACAACCAAGCTTTCGTTCTGCACGGGAAACCTGCAAACCCTTTCCAACATCACCCTTCTCCTATTCCAGGCCGGAAATCCCCGGCGATCTGATGCCGTCCTCATAGAACGGTCGTGCGGCCCCCGAGTAGTAGTCGATCTTGCCGCACAGCCGGCATTTCACGCGGTGCAGGTCGATATCGTCCATGGTTGAGAACTCAACGCACTCGACGTCGACAACCTCGTTTCCATCCGGGTCAATCGACCGGTTCTCGGCGGGCCGCTGCTCGGTGTGTGGGCACGTGTCCTGGTCTCGCGTCAACATCCTGCTCTCTCCCATCTGGCCGATCGTGTCTGCCCAACCAGTTCCTGCATCAGCGCGTAGGTCTTCGGCGCCTGCTTGCCCGCTGCCGTCTCCTCGGCAAAGCGCGCCGCCAGCTCCTCCCATCTGGAAACGAGTCGCGACCATTCGGGGGAAACCTCGGCCATCTTCTGCAACTGGTCCTGCGCGCCGGTCGCCTCGAGGAACAACAAGCAGCGCCGCAGATCGTCCGGATCGTGGGGGTACTCCGTTCCGGCATCCGCCGGCACGCCGTAGATGGCCTTGCACATCGCGTTCGACGACTTGCCGCGCTCGCCCTTGCGCAGCCACATGGCGACAGCAATCAGACTGAGGTCTGTCGCAGCGAGGTAGTCAGCGTGGCGCTTTGCCGAAACCGGGAGATCCATCTGACGCAGTTCGTCTAGCGCGGTCGGCTCGCCGATGACGAACGTCGCACCGATGAGGTCTGCAATATCTGTCGCCATCAGCGCCTTCTTGCTGAAACCGTGGGTCAGCATCGCGAATGAGGACAGCGGCACGGACCCATAGACGATCCGGCACCCGCAGATCGTCTTGATCGTGAATCCTTCATCGCCGACCCCATCGATCCCGCCCAACTGCATCCTGAATTCATCACTCATCTCAGCACCCCTGGTGTCCTCTGCCCATCGGTCAGGCCCGGCAAAGCTTCACCGTACCGGAACGTCGCTGCGTTTCAAGGCTCCGGCTGGCCTCACTCCTCGCTCCGGTACTGAACGTGCCGCCACGGCTGGCCGCGTGCGATATCGGCCAGGAGTACGTCGAGCTTCTCCACCAACAGGTCGTCGAGAGCCCCGAAAAACGCGGCTTCCCCGTACTGGTAGTCGTAGGTCACGCTGTTCACGTCCGGAATCAGGAAGTGCCACCGGATACGAACGAGATCACCGCGTTTCAGGCTCCAGAGAATCTGTTCCGGATACGGCAGACCAAGGGCATACCAGTCCTTCTCTTCGATCAGCTTCTCAATATCGAGGTGGCGGATCTGCTCGCCGGCCGCGCGGCGCTCCTCCTCACGCTTCTTGACGCCATCGTTCCATGCGTCCTCGAGCTCATCTCCATCGCGCAGCAGGTTCGGGATCGGCTCGCTGGCATACAGGTAGCCCGCGCGTGCGGCGAGCCGATATGCTTCGGCGTGGTGCTGGTTGAACGCGTCGCTGCCGATCTCGCCCGCGACGACGCGCAGCAGCATCAGCGCGTACTCGCACCGCGCGTTCAGCGCCAGCGAGAAGAGGCTTTCGTCCCCTTTCCGTTCGGGATTTTCCAGTGGCCGGGCCATGTCCTCTCCGGAGCGCGCGGCGAGCCGCGTTTACAGATCGACGCCAGTGTTGCCGTTGACCGCCTGGGCGATCAGCCGCGCGAGAAGCAGCGCATCCGTCGCGTCGGTGACCCCCACGTCCACGCTGACCGTGCCGAGCTCGGCACTCGGGAGCGACGGTGCCTCCGCGATATGGAACGTCACGGCGAAAACGTTGTTCTCGCCGTCCGACCAGTCGAATCCGAGCAATTCGCCACTGCCGTACCGATACGGCATCATCGAGACTTTCCGTGGCCCTGAAGGCAAGCTGGCTTCGATTGCCTTGCGAATGTCCTCGACAAAACGCTTCGCCTCGGAACTGGGGACCGGATTGTTATCCGGGCCCGCTTCGATCAGAACCTCGCTCTGGACTTCCATGTTCATCCCCGCTTCGCGCGTTATGCGCCAAGATGGCAGGGTATGGAGAGCTCGACTCGACAGCAATCCCGAATGAGCGTCCATTCGGGCATGTTTCGCTCAATTGCGCAAGCCGATGTGCCGTTGCGACGTCGCCGGCGCCGAGATTGTCGCGGCCGTCATGTGCCCGCTGTTATGTCGGGGTCAGAGCAAGGTGCTGAGCTTGCTGTGGCAGGCAATTTCAGGTACAAAACCGGCAAGGGAGCTCCGACCCCGGCCGCCCACACTGGCAAATCTCCGTTGAGTGATCGGCTGACTAAGAGCAGACCGTAGTGCCCTCGACAGTTCTTTTTTGCAACCCGGTTAAGTGGGCTCGCTGGATTGAGACGAAAAGGAACTCTCATGCGCATGCACTTTCGCACGCTGACGCGTCCCAAGCATCTCGCGGAACACCTTTCAGTCGTATTCCCCGCCTTGTCGCACATGCAGACACAGGAGTGGGCCTCGCAAATCCTCGGATACCGTAACTGGCACGAACTATCCAAATCCGTGGGTCCCACTGTCGAAGAGACATCTGACCACATCGTCTCTGTCGAATCGATGACGTCAGGTAATTGGTCTGACGAAGACCGCGCCTTCTTCAAGCGCGGCTTGGATCAACGCGAAGTACTCGAGCGTCTCATCGGCGAGCCGATGCCCGGTATGGATACTCTGTTTCTCCATGTGGACCCGAACTTTACTGACGTGCGTTTCAAGAAGTTAGGGAAGACGGGAAAGGGAAGTCCTTGCTTCAGAGGCTTTGAGTATGACCTCTTCCAGTTTGAGGGGGAGACACCCGGCGCCGGCGGCGGTTGCCGCCACAACGGTAGCATGATGGGCGATAGCATCGACATCTATCTGGGGTTGCCACTCGGTGTCGATGAGGACGACTTGATTTCCCGGCTTACTCAGCGAATGCGCACAGCCAAGGTTCCATTCCGCGGCTACGACGCTGACCTGGAGATCACTTTGCGCGGAAGCCATTTCGGAATCACGCAATTCGACATTGAGCCCTACGATGATTACGAGCCCGACAAGGAGATTTTCCTAGCGTCTCAGACAAGATCGTATCGGTTCTTTCTGCTGGAAAACGAGTCGCCTATCGGAGCTGCAGTCCTCAAGATTTGGGCACTTGCTTCGTCTGACTCAAACGACATCAGCGTCGAAGTTACTGTCGACGAAGCCTGGACCGCGCTCGAAACTCAGGAGGTTTTTGACGCTCTCGTCATGTCGCTGGCTGGCACCGTGTGCGAACCCCTTCGAAGGTTGATGTGGTTTCGCGTTCTCAACCCGGGCGTGAGTATCGAAGTCGACTTTCTTTCTGAGAGCGAGAGCCAATTGACGTGGGCGTTGGTGCGTGAACTGGAAAGTGTGGTCCCTGGGTCCCTACTTGCCGACGAAGCCGAAATGTCAGAAGCGGGGTTGGCGGGCCTGAAGTTCCGCGGCACGATCGCGCCTTGAGAAAATTCATAGCTCATCCGGGGACGTTTCGTGCGCGTCTCCGGCATCGGGGTGCGGTCAGGCCGGCACGTTCGCATCGACTTACGCCGCAGGAGCGTCGTTGTCAGCGACAGGTACCCGCGCGACTCAATTTAGCCTTGTTGCAAGCGCTCATCACGGTGCTTTACTGCAGCATTACGGATCTGCGGACATTGGACACCGACGATCAGGCTGGTTCCCCCCAGTCATAAAGCGAGGCAGAATTACAGTCCCATTGAGCTTCGCCGTCGACCGGAGGTTCCGCCTGCGCTCCACACTGGATAAACGTCCAGCATCCAGTTGATGGCGAACGCGGGGAGTTCCACACAAACGCTTTGCCGCCGTTAGCAACCGACGAACTCGCTGAGATCTCCGGCCGGAATCCTAGGTCCATCGTGCGTCTGTTATGGGAATCTCCAGCTTCTTGAGATATTCCGCCGATCGAAGCAATTCCTTTACCATCTCGTTGTTTTTGAACTGCTCTTTGAAACATCGTGACAACCGAAATCCAGAATCTCCAGGCACAACTGCGCGATTTGAATATACGTCTCGCAGACATCAAGAAGGATGAGAGGCAGGCCTATTTGGCAACCGTGCGAGAGCATGTTGCGCTATATGGCATCACGGAAGAGGAACTGCTGCATGCGGCGGGCTTCCGGAAGGCGCGCAAGCAGCAGGCGCCAGCGCAATACTATGATCCGTCCACGGGAAAGTCGTGGTCCGGCCGTGGCCCACGCCCCAAATGGCTCGAGGGCAAGGCGCTTGACGACTACTTGGTCGACCGAGCCCCGAAGCCGTGGTGGCCCGGCGACGGTGCATAGAACTTAGCGCGGGGATAGCCATCACCATCTTCCCGGCAGGATATCAGGCGATTCCGAGAATTTAGACGTCATTTCTTCGTCTCGTCGTCCGCACGCACCTGCCGTTTTGGTGCCTGCGGAACGAGCTTGGCCGGCATCTCGTCTTTCGTCCCCTGTCCGTTTTGGATTTTCCAGTGGCTAGAGTCAGTCCTATCCCGAGCGCACGGCGCGAATGTCGCTCTCGTCTGCGTCTCGTCCATTATCATCGGGTGAACCCAGCAGACCGGAGGTTGCCGTGTGCTACTCGGCTCAGATTGAGGCGGATTACCGGAAGTACGTGAGGGAGTTCGGTGCGGACATGGACATCGACGAGTTCACCCGCCTGTTCTTTGAGCGCGTCCAGGGCAGCAAGGCACTGGTGCCGAAAGGTGTCGAGGACGCGTTCGCCCATCCGGCGACGGACGAGGAGCGTCAGGCAAAGACGTTCATCGACGAATTTCGTGCGCAGCAGGTGACGAAGCTCGAGCAGGCCATCTTCAAGCAGCGCGAGCGGCTGGCCAAGGCAGAGCGCGTGCTGCAGACCAAGGTGACCAAGGCCGCTACCGAAGACAAGCGCATCGCGACCAACAAGATTGACTGGTCGCTGCGCCAGCTCGAGGACCTTCGACGCACCACGCCGAAGGACCGCGATTCGCGCATCTTCCGCAGCCACTACGCGCCGGTGATGGTGATGGAGAACGGCCGGCGCGTCATCAAGCCGATGCGGTATCTCTGCCGCATTGCGGGCAAGCCGGCCAATTACGATGTGCGCTTCCCGGGGACATATAACTCGCGGCTCGACAACCTCGAGGGCTTCTGGAAGCCGCTCTTTGGCCACACGCACGGCATACTGATCGTGGACAAGTTCTTCGAGAACGTGAAGCGTCACAATCTGGAGCACCGGGAGCTCGCCGAGGGCGAAGAGGAAGAAAACGTGGTGCTGGAATTCGCGCCGACCCCGCAACACCGGATGCTTGTCGCCTGCCTGTGGTCGCACTGGTCGAACGGCAAAGATCCTGACCTACTCTCCTTCGCCGCCATCACCGACGAGCCCCCACCCGAGGTGGCGGCCGCCGGCCACAACCGATGCATCATCCCGATCAAGCCCGAGAACGTCGACGCCTGGCTCAACCCTGATCCGGCGAACCTCGCGGCCCAGTACGCAATTCTTGAAGATCGCGACCGACCCTATTACGAGCACCGACTCGCCGCCTGAACCCGTCCCTGGCATCGCATTCGAATCTGCCTACGCAGCGCGGGTAGAATCCGTTCAGGCGCGCGTGCGCCGCCTTTTCGACGGGATGATGATGGCGGTAATTGTTCGAGAAGTGGTGGACGGCTGGCTGATCGCAATGAACGATGAGGTCGGCAAACGGGCGGCGCCGGGCGCGGCCTTTCGCATGGGGCGCATGTCGACGGATGGACGTCATCCCGTCGTTGAAACCCTCCAGCCTGGCTGGAGTTCCGGCACCCAGTATTTCACGCCGTTCAAGGACGAGGGGGAGGTTCGCAAGTTCCTGTTGGGACTTGGATTCACAGAGCTGCCTCGCTGGACACCGGGCACGCCGCCACTCTGGTTCGACAAGCCACGCTGATCGCGCGGCGGCCAGGCGCACGCACCCTTCACGACCGCAGCAGCCCGGCTACCCGCTTCGGGAACCTCAAGCCTGATCGGCTGGCATCGGCAGCGCCCATATCGGAGAGTATCGTGACGAACCTACCTCTTTCAGACTTGCCTCAAGCCGACGGCACCGACCCGGCGTCGGTATTCACCGCGGCGCTGGGCGTGCTGTTCAAGACGCACCCGAACCCCGCCCTCCTCCTTGTCGAGTGGGAGAAGATCGCCTCGCAGATGCCGCTCATGGTCCTCAAAAACGGGGCGCAGGACGTCTCGCATAACGCGAACGTCGTCATCGCGCAGGGACTTCTGCATATCGCACGCGTGGCCGCTGACGACGCTCCGGGCGGCGCGTGACCGACAGCCGGGCGACGTGCTCACGCGGGCTCGCCGTCCGTCCGCCCGGTTGTACCGGACCCCGTCGGCGCCTGTGGGTAGTGCTCGCTGATATAGGCGCTTGCTTCCTCGGTCGTCTCGAATGTCGCGAGGATCCGCATCTTCTCGTCGGGCCGCTGCGGCATCAACGCGAGGCACGGCTTCAGATCCAGCAACAACGTCGGCCGCTCGCGATACTTGAGCCATTCCGCCAGCTTTTCGGCCGCCAGAGCACAGGCCTTGTCGTAATCCTCGGCGACACCGAGGAACGAGGATCGGTCCCACGCGCCGCCATGCAGGCATCGGACTTCAATGCTTCCGTCAGATCGCGTCACGCCGAAAGGATGGTCCCACCAGGCGTCCAGTTCCTCTTTGGTTCGATCCTCGTTTCGTGTGTCGTCGAAGCCGCGCGGGAGCTTCGGATCGAGCGGGATTCGGGCGGGCATGGACGCTCCTCGGAAGGGTTGGAACGCCTATTGTGCCAGATGAGCGCGAGCGGCTAAGGACGCAGGGGTGACAGCAACCCGTCGATCGCTTCCAAGAGGCTACGGTTTTGCAGTGTCGAATCCGATCCGGAGGAGCTTCTGTACGTCAGTATCGAACATTGCGTACTCAGCCGAGGCAACCTGTTCGAGCACTTCGAAACCAACGGCGAGATCCCGGTACGGCTTCTTATAAATGAGCTTCCAGCCAGCCGAGGACCAAACGAAAACCTCTCCGACACTCGTCTTTGGATCACCAGTCAACGTGACCTCGGCTTTCAACTTGATACTCCTAAGCTTAAGTGATTCGCCTGTTGGGTATTGGATGGAAACAATGGTGACGCACTGTACGCCTCCATCGGCACGATCCCGATCGACGCTCGCCGCGATGACTGTCTTGCTCACAAATTCATACCGAGACATGATGTTTTCTCACCGGGCTTAGTCGCGTTCGACATCATCTTCCGAGGGAAAATCGGGCCAAAGCTGTCCTGCCACCTGCAAACAGGTGCTTCCAGCAATCCGCATGATCGGAGCCAGACTACCGTAAGTCAGTCGCTACAGAAAGACTCGCCAGCTATGTCAGGCGCCGTCGGGCCTATCGATTTCTTGAGAAGCGCCGAACCGGCTCGATGATGCGCCTCCCATCCAGGAAGCCCCGGCGTGCTCGCTTGATTTGCATAAATCCCAACCCAAAGCCGACGATTCCGCATCCGACCGCCATCGCGATCGCGGACATCGTCGCCAAGAATCCAAGCTTCCAGAGGACGGCGTACACGATCGCGACGAAGGTCCACCAACCAGCGAACGCAGTCATCTGCAGACGACACCACTCGGGCGATCCCTTTACTCTGCCGAACGTGACAGCACGCTTCAATCTCCCGATGCGATCGTCAAGATATTCCAGGTGGTCCATCCCCTTGACCCGAGCAATGATGTCGTGCCGAAAGACCCAAAGTGGAGTGCCTACAATTACCAGAAAGACAAACCAAGTTTTCATCCTGTTTTTCCATGCGTTCACTTCTTGCCGACGACACCGGAAATAATCGTTCCCGCGATATTCCCGACAACCTTCCCGGCGTCTTTAACCGCCGATAAAGCCTGTTCTTCCATGTGGAGTTGACGCGTCATCGCGCTGACCTCACCTCGCACCAGCTCACGGCTCATCGCACGCACTTTCTTTGCGTAGCTCTCAGTGAAGATCGACTTCGACCAGTCCCAACTAATGGCTCCTGGCTGCGACTTCCAGGGAGATTTTTTCGGCGTCAACTCGCCGTTGTACGCATCGACGGCCGCGCCAACAAGAACCTCAAGACCGAGAACGCCAGGTCCAAGCGCGATCTTTTCGCCGGTTGTGAGACCTCGGCTATCTGCGTGAAACGCGCCGTCAATCTCGGCCTGCGTCGGCGGATCGTTGAAGATGCTGAAATCGCTCATAGCTTGTTCTTTTCTGTTCTCAGATGTCAGTTAGCGCGCTTCCAATTCATGTCCTGGACGCACACGAGCAGTTTGCCATCAGCGGACATCTTGGGGGCTTGACCGGTCGCACAAAGCCGCCCCTCTGCCGGCTCGGAGAATCTGTAAAGCACGCCGCCTCCAATCAGAAATACACCGCAGACGTACCAAACCCAAGCTTGCTTTGGGCGTGCCCGCGTCTTTCCACCGATGAGTAGGCACACGCCCATGATGCCCAACGACACCGCTGCCACCGTCGTGATATCCATTTATCCCTCCGATTTCCGGTCACTTGCCACAGACAGCCGCGTCCGCCTTCCAGCGACGCGGCGGCTCCATGTCGGACTTCGGCGTGTACGGACGCACGAACACTTTGCATTTCGTGTCCGCAACCGTGACCGGTACGCTGTACCCGCCTTGACCAGCGACCGGTTCACCTGTCTTCATGGTTGCGTCTCGCGCGGCCCATTCAGCCGCGCTCTTGATGTCATACCGATCTGCAGGATTCAGGGTCTGCGCGCCGACAGACGTAGCGATGGCGCAAGCCGCAATGAGAGTCGAGGCAATGAAAATCTTCATGGTCTGATTGTTTTTCCTCCCGGCTACTGGCCGGTCCAGGGCACTCACGCACCGATTGTTTTCCTAGTCGGCGATGCAGCGGGCGTGCGTCGCATCTTCCAGCGAGCAGGCAGCCGCCGCGTCAACCCCGTGCCAGCTCAGCCACGGCTTGCCGTCGCGTTGGTAAAAATAGAGGCTACCCTGCAATTGCCAGTCGGTTGGCAAGAGCGAAGCTCGGTCGGCGCGCAGGTCGCTCACGTCCCGAGGCAGCATTCCGCGTCGCATCTGGTATTCAAGCGCAGCGTGAGCGACAACCCCAAGCGAGATCACTTCCTCATGTCGAGGATCTGAAAGAGGAATCACGGCGTTGGCCGCGATCGCCTTTAGCACCAGCACTCCTGCTAACGCCGCTGTCCCTATCGAGATTCGCATCGTCTGTTTTCCGATCACACGGTTTTGGCAACATCACTCGGCTCCATGCCGACCAGCGTGCCTGCCTGCGCGACGGAAACCTTGCCGCCCGGATGCCCGCATTCCCCCGTCTTTGCCAGTTCAGCGGGCGCTGTTTTGCCATTGCTGATCGATCCGATCACAAGGGTATGACCCACATCGCCCGAGTGAAAGTTGAACTTGAATGGCCGCTTTTGCTTCGTCATTGAGACTGCTCCCATGTTGTTGCGCTCTATGAAGACTCGGTCATTGTGGTGCGCATTGCGTACAGTAATAGCGGACAACTTTCGCCCCGATATAACGGCTTTCAGCACCGAATCTTGAGCTCGCTGGACAGGTAACCGCCCTGTAAGGTGTTCGGTTTGCCTACCTGTTACGAGGACGTTCTCCGGCAACCGGGCGCCGTCAGGCCGGCACATTCGCCATCGGCATGCGCCGCAGGAGCGTCGTCGTAAGAGATAGGTAACCGCCTTCAAGGCGCTGCGCGTGGTCCCGCGCCCACTCCGCCGCGATTGGAGACGCCAGCGCTTCCTCGACCTGATCGAGCGTGACCGCGCCGCCGGCAACGATGCTCAGATTGTGATTGATCGGCAGGACGCCGGGCGGCACGCGCACGGCCTTGGGCGTCTTCGCGATCCGCGGCACGATCAGCGACTCACGCGACAGATCGAGCGCATGAAAGGACTCCGGCGGCATCCATACCTTGCCCTGCCGGCCGCGTTTGGCCATCAGGTGCATCCGGCTCGCCAGATGCGCCACGACTTCTGGCGCGGGTTCCTCGCGCGGGTACGTGCGGATCGCCCAGCGCGTCGGCGTGCCGAGCTTTCCGTTCTGGATATCGTCCGTGTCGATGGCCGGCACCAGGCACTCAGGCGGCAGGCCGCGAGCCGTCGCGGCGTCGACCACGAACACCCCTTCAGTACCGAGCCACGGCGCGATGCGGACGTCCGCGAAGTCACCGAGCAGCTGCATGCCCTCGTAGCGGGACTCATCCACGCCCGGATGGATCGGCTTTCTGCTCAGGTTCTGCCCGGCGCCGTCGTCGGATACGAGCACCACGGACACCGGATGCACGCGCGGCGGCGAGCCGGCGCGGCGCTGTTTGGGCCGGTAGAACGCCGTCTCGGCGCTCAGACGCTCCACGTGGGCGAGCGACAGACGCTGGCCAAGCCGCTCGCGCAGACGACTCGCACCAGCATTCACCATCCACCTGTCCGCCGTTACCAGCCCGATACGGCCCGCCGGGCGCACCGTGCGGCTGCATCGCTCGAGGAAGCTGTGCAGCATGTCGCCCCGCGCGTAGTCCGGCACGTGGCGGCTGTATTCGTTCCGGAGCAGATCGGGCACGTTGGCGGCGCGCAGATACGGCGGGTTGCCCGCCACGATGTCCCACTGTGGCGTCGTCGGCCCTTCCGTCAGGAAATCCCGGTTGTGGACCATGTCGTTGGCCAGCATCGCCGCGCGGGCTGGCGACCAGCCGTGCGAGGCAAGAACGACCGCGACGCGCGATCGTGCATCGACGCACGCCGCCGGATGAATCTCCCACCCCTCGATCTGGCCGCGCGGATCGAACCCTGCTGGCCTGGCTGCGAGCAGCGCGTCGAGCGCACGTGCGAGGAACATGCCGTCGCCGCAACTCGGATCCACGAGACGGCCGTTCCCGACCGGCCAGCCGAGGCGCTTGAGCAGGTCATCGACGACGGGGCTGGCGGTGTAGATCGCGGTCCTGACGTGCAGCTCGTCGATCGCGGCGCGCCGCGCGGCGGTTTCTTCGTCTTCGAACAGGAGCAGACCTTGAGAATCGGCGGATTGGGTTTGATGGTGCATGGGTTCGGTCGTGAAGGGTTCTTGTCTGGAATCAGTCCGGTAGGGCGCCTCAGGCAGTCGCCGCTGCCTTGCGGGTCTTGCCGGCTCGCGACGGCGGCGCGCAGAGGCCGCACACGAAGCTGTGGTGCGGATCGTGCGCGTGCATGACGAAATTCCCGCCGCAGCGCGCGCATGGCGCCATCGTGAGCAAACCCGAATCGAAGAAGCGCACCAGCGTCCAGGCGCGCGTGAAAGTCAGCACCGCTTCGTCATCGTCCCGCTCGATGTTCTCGAGGTAGAGCCGGTAACCCTTCACCATCGCCTGAATCGAGTCGCAGCGCGCCTCCCGCAGCATGAAGCGGTAGATGTTGTAGAACAGCGAGGAATGGATGTTCGGCTGCCACGTCATGAACCAGTCAGTCGAGAACGGCAGCATGCCTTTCGGTGGCGATTCGCCCTTCAGTTCCTTGTAGAGCTTGATCAGGCGATCGCGCGACAGGCTGGTCTCGGACTCCAGTAGCTGCAATCGCGCACCGAGCTCGATCAGTTCGATCGCAAGAGTGACCTCCTTGATCTCCCCGAGCACGCTCTTTCGGGCCGCGCCAGTGTTCGATCTACGCGTTACCTGATTCACCGCGCCGCCTCGGTCGTTTGATCCGGCGCCACGAGCTTGCCTTCCGCGCCGCCGCCCGCGGAAAATGCGTTCCTGGCCGTCGACACGAATTCCCGAATGAGATCGACACGATGCTCGATCAGGCGTGGTGCCATCGATTCGCCATCGCACACGTCCAGCTTGATGCGACAGATTTCGTTGCGATCGCGATGCCACTTGATGTCGATCTCCCGCGCAAAACTGAGCAGCTTACGCAGGAGGTCCTTTTCGACCTCTTCGATGGTTACCGTCCGTACCGCACCGGCTTTCTCAATGGGAAGGGAGCCGAGCAGCGCGCGGACAATCGCTGCAGATGCCGCTTCTACGGTCTGATAGGGACCTCCGAGTTCCATCGTCCGCATGGCCGATCCGTATAGCGCGTGGGCCTGCTTTTCGGTCAGCGTTGCCCCGGCTTGCGCTACTGCCACACGGGTATCGCGCGCATGCATGCACGCTCTTGCGTACCGCTCCATGTCGATCTGCGTGTAGCGCCGATCATCGCTCTGCGCCCCTGCCGCACGGGCCGGATGATGGCATGCGCCTTCGCTCTTACACTGGCCCGGCAGATCGCAGTGGCGGAACGAGCAATTCGCGAACGGCCCGGTGCGCTCATCCTGTGCCCCTGCCGCATCATCGGCGACGGGCCTGGCATAGCAATCAGGCGGGTTATTGGTGCACCTTGCAACGCACCCCGCGCACTTTTCCGGAGCGTCATTTGCGACGGTGCGGGCGGCGCGGTCCCAGTTATCCGCCTGGCCGGACGTCTGGATGCTGGCTACGCCGACCGTCGGCACGTCCGCAGGACGCCAGACCGTCGCACACGCATGGCACTTGTGCGACCGATGCGGGGGGTTATCCCAAGCCTCCTCACCATCGTGCGCCGGCTCGGGCGCGTCGACGTGTTGCAGACCACATGCCGGGCAGAACAGCAGCATCGGTATCGGCTGGCTGATGATGGCCTGTCCGGGCGTCTCCAGGGTAGCGTCGAGCAGCATCCAGCACTTCGCGCTGCTGTTCATCCATTCGTAGTCTTCTGGCGATGGGCCGTCGCGGAACTGGGCATCCACCCATCCATCTGCAGTGAAGTCCCATCGAGCGGCGACCGGCATAATTCGCTCGCCGTCGTGAAGCAGGACCGGCACGCTGTACTGGTCGCCGTAGAACTCCAGCGTCTCTGCTGCGGGAATATCCGGTACGCGCCTCCATCCCACCGGGATCGCCCCCTGTTGCGCCGCCTGCGGGGGGACAGTTTGCCCCGATTTTGTCACGTCGCTCATCTTGAATGTCCTCTTGACCTGTTCAGGAGGTCGTAATGGATACTTGGTTATGCATTCGTTGCCACAAGGAATGGGCCGTTGACGCTGAGAAAATCGGGATCGATTCGTTCGGCATCTATGTCTTCTGCCCGCACTGCGGCCGGAGGAATCAGCTCGAGAGCCTCGGCCATCGGCGCGGGGCACTTATCCTTCGGCAGACGGGGAAGTAGCAGAAGGCTGCGGGGCGGCGGCTATCGTGGCCCGGTGAGCGGCATCGAGTGCGTCGTCTCTGTCCTTCCCGGCATGCTCAGTGGTGTTGAAGGCAATGAGCGCCTTCGCGCGCATATCGTAGGAGCGCTCGATCGGCACGAGCGCATAGCCGGCCGGGATCGCCACCTGCGTGGGAGCGGTAGCGAGATCGACCGCGACGACGAGTTCGCGCCGCACTCGCATCGGTGCGCCGCCTTCGACCCAACTACCCTCGTCATGATCGTAGCGCTCGGACCGAAAATATCCATCTTGGTCCGGCACCGCGATCGTGTAGCTGTCGTACGGACCACCGTAGGTCGGGACATAACCAAGTTCCGGGTGATCGATCCACATGAAGAATGGCTTCCCAGTGACGGGGCATTCATCAGGACACCAGCGGCCTTCCTTCTGGTCACGCGCAGCTTCCGCCCCCGTCGCATTGGGCGACGAGGCGCGGTCCAGTTCTGCGAGCACGTCGTCGCAAGCTCCGATCGTGCCGCTCCAGCCGCCGGGCCAGTGCTCCACGCCACCCTTGATGAGTTCGATTTTCTTGCGGATTTCGACGAACGCCGCCCGCTCGTCCGCCACTGGCGGTTCGGGCTGCGCTGCGGCGTAGTACTTATGAACGCTCGAGCCAGCTTCTCGCGCACGTTCAGCCTCATCGGGCCGGGTGGTGATCTGTCCATGCGTGCCATGGTTGATCCACCAAATCGGTGACGGCATGCCGGACGGCGCTGCTTCGTGCTGCTCGACAAGGGATGCGGCGATAGCGGCGCGCGTGTTCCAGAGTCGTACGGCCGATGCACGCATGCCGTCGCGTGTTCCGCCGGTGCCGCTTACGCTGCAACACCAGTTCACGCAGGCGATGATCGGATGCCAGGATGCGCCTTTCCCTTTTTCGTGCGCCATCGCCTTCGCCCCGCAGAACGGGCACGGCAGCAAATCGTCCGTCAGTGCTGTGTTATTCGGCATGGTTGGCTCCTTCGAGAAGGGCAACGGCGATACGGATCGCAGCTCGCTCGCTTTCGTACAGTCGCGGATCGCTCGACATGCCTTTCAGCTCTCGCATGTCGTCGCTCGTCAGCCCCACCCGAGCAGGTGCTTGCGCGGGCGGCTGCGGGGGGCGGGCGAGTGCGCACACGAGATCGACCGCTCCTTCCGCCTCCGCCGCATTGGGCAACGAGGCGCGGGCGTCGAGCAGCCCCGACAGCTTCACGATCTCGACAACTACTTCGACGCAATCGACCGGCAAGCAGATTCCATGCGCATCGCAGATCGAAACCACGTCGTCGTAATCGAACGCCGCCCGCTCGTCCACCACTGGGGGGGCGGGCTGCGCGGCCAGCGCATACAGCAGCGTCCGCACCTGGGAGTCCGGCATAGTTTGCACATACCGCAGCGCACATCGCTTCACGCCTTCAATATCGGCAAAGCTGAAGCCGTTGCCGCGATACTCATCCATCAGTCGTTCGATCGGCGTGTTCTTTTCGGCCGGCGCTGCTTCGTGCGGCGCGATAGGGGAAGCGGCGAGGATAGCCGCACGCACCAAGGCACGGTCGACATCCTTGATTTCGTCGGGAAGCGTATCGAACGCCATATCGAATGACAGGTCGCCGACGCCTTTTGCCAAGTCGCGGCGTATGGCATGCATTGCGATTGCCGCAGCTTCGACACGCTCGTCCGTCAGCGCTGCAGCCGCATCGTTGGCGACGAGCTTGTTCGGATCACCCCGATCGAGGGCGACGATCGCTTGCTCGATTGCTTCACGGTTTCGCACCGGCACGCTCGTCCAGTCGAGATCCTTGAGGGCTTGCGCGATCGCATTCGTGTCCATGTCAGCCATTTGTGTTGTCCATCCCATTCGGGTTGAAAAGCCAGTTCCTACCGGGATCAGGTTGAGAGGCCGGTGGCATCGTCGGTCTGATACTCTTGGGCCTGAGAGGAAAGGTGGAACGTAATGTCCGCCAGCGCCCCCAGTCCCTGCGGTCTCGCCACGGTCTTGTCCACCCAGTCTGCAAGGTCAGTGCGGCCGATCCCGTTGAATGTCGCCTTCAACTGCACGGGGAGCTCGCCGTCCATCGAGTGCGGTGCTTTCGGCAACACCGCGTCGTCGGGAAAATTTTCTTTGGCGATCGCCAGTAGTTCGGCCCACGCCTCCGAAACAGCCTTGTCGCGTCGCATTCCGTTGACGGTCTGCTCAAGCTCCGAGTCGGGTATGCCAAGCCGACGCAACAATTCCGATGCGGAATCGACAGCCGCGTCCGTCATCTCGTCGACGATGGCTCGGTTCGGGTTTTCGCGATCGTGAAGGGATTTCAATTCGTCATCGAAACGAGCAACTTCGTCCGGGCCGAGTCCCAGCCCGGCGGCGACCGCATCACGATGTTTCCAGGCGCCGAGCAGCATGAGCCGGTGGACTTGCCATCCGGCGCTCGCTGCTTCGACATAGACGTCGCGCTGAAGCACCTGGATCGCTTTCACGCGCCCAGCCTCCAGGTCACCATCGCCCAGGTGGCGGATCAAGGCGCACAAGATCGGCCACTCGTTGCCACCGAACAGCCCCAGTGGCATGGCGTAACCGCAGGAAGGATGGAATCGCAACTCGAAGGCATCGCTCGCGTCGTCGTCGTCGCATTCCAGGAGAGCCTGATCGAGAGCGGTATCTCCGAGTTCCCCCAGCGCGTTGATGTGGTGGTCGCGGACGCAAACAGGGCGCAGGAGATCGAGAAGCGTTGCCCGGTACGCCTTCCGGATGGCGGCCACCCGATCGGCCGGCAAGTTCAGCTCACTGGCGCGGTGTGCCTGCTTCGTGGCATCCCGCGGCATCACCAGATAAGGCGAAAACGAAAAGCCCGGGCCACTCAATGACGGATTGACGCGGACGAAGACCTCGCAGTCCGGCGTCGTCAGCATCCAACTGGCAGACAGATCCTTGTAATCGTCGCCGCCGATATGCGGCGGACCGAAGCGCCGATGCATGTACGCAAAGAGCGTCGCCCACTGGCACTTCTTCAGGGGCGTACTGTCGAGGACCGCATCGTCCAGACTGTATCCGTCCCACAGGTCGCGGCATTCGACGAGCGTTCCACCCCACTGATCCACCGTCGACGAAACGAAGTTCGGGTCAGGCAGGTGACGAGGTTTGCGAGGTGTCTTCTTCGGTTCGGTCATTTTCTCTTCGGTCCGGCGAAAGTGCTCGTGGGTGCTCCGCGGTGGATAGCCCGGGGGAATCCACGGTGTCATCCCATCGTGCCGGACGAAGCGCGGAATTCAAGGTGTCGAGCGTCAATGCGGTACCGGGCCCCATTCCTCGCCGAGCGCCATATCCGCAAGGAAGCGCTCGATATGGTCGGGAGTGAGATCCTGGACATGGCTCACGAGGAGTTCGATGCCGTATGGGTTCGCGCAGTAGATGTAGTCCTCTTCGGAATAAAGGCCGTGGTCTTCGACGTGAACGGACTTCCTAGCACGAAGCATTTCGAGAATCTGTTCCGGAAGCGGGAGCTTGAGTGCAGGCCAGTCCTTCGCCGCGATCAGCTTCTTGATGCCCTCGCGTTCGACGGCCGCCTGCGCTTCACGTCGCTCGACCTGCTGGTCGTGGATGCCGTGCTCCCATGCCTGGGTGAGCTCGTCATCGTCCCGCAGCAGATGTGGGTTCGGCTCGTCCGCGTAGTGATACCCCGCGCGGCGGGCAAGCTCATACGCCCTGCGTCGGTGCCGGTCGAACGCCGGCGTTCCCACGTCGCCCGATGTCACGTACAGCCACATCAGCGCGGACTCGCACCGCGCGTCCAGTGCCAGCGAGAAAAGGCTTTCCACCTCCCCGCCATTCGCATCGTTCCGTTCAGGATTTACAGACGTGCCCTGCATACCTGCACCCTCGTATCGTTCTGTCACAAGGCGCATTCTATTCCGATACTTCCCGTCAGGAAGTAGTTTTCCGCCCGGCACTTATTTCTGCGGCACCGAGCGCCAGTGCAGCGACTTGGGTGAGGTGCTGGTCCGGTCAGGAAGTCAGCCGGGCTGCGCTCGCGGGGCTGGTTCTCCGGCTTGAGATGCCGGGCATGATCGGTATGATTTGAACGTGGACCTTCCAGCGGAGACGACGATGGCACACCAAGTAATCGCGACGTTTTTCAACGGCGGCAAGAATCTGGGCGACCTGGTTGTGTTCGAAAGCGCCGACACCTCGGAGGCCTGGAGGGCATGCAACGCGTATGCGGATCGGCCCGAAACCGAGCAAATTCAGGTCATCCGTCGCATGATCAACGCAACCAACGCGCTGTTTCATGTCCGGAAATGCAAGCCCGAGCCGCTGCTTGCGTAACCGAAGAGGTTTCCATGTCCGATATCGTGAAGGCCCTGTACGTGACAGACGATCGGGATCTGCCCGACGATGAGCAGCGCGCGCTCGTCATCTTTCCCGGCGGCAATGGCGACTGGTACGTCCAGGTCGCACCGAAACACGGCTGCGCGATCGAAGGCGTGCGGATCTGCATGTCGGGCGGCGCCGCGATGCATTGCCCGGGACTCGGCCCGGCGATCGCAGAAGCCTATCGGGCGATGATCGCCGCGCAGAATGGTGAACGACGGGAGCCCGTTCCCACGCGAGAGGAACTGGAGCGAGAGGTGCACGCATGGCGCACGGCATTTCCGACACATCAGTTCGACGGCATCTTCGATATCGTCGAAACCCTCGAATGAAGCCGGGACGATCAGTCGGAAAACGCTGCATCCGCCATTGACGCTGGCGCAGCGACCGCGACACGCGGCCCCCAGTAAAGTTGCGCCTGCCCCATTCCGCGGTGCCGCGCTGCTTGTCTAAGGTGCCGTCTGATCAGAGGTTCAGATACTCGAGCGCGTGCCCCTTGAGCAGGATGCACGTGCCGCCGGCCTCTTCCAGGAGTTCGGCCATGCCCCGCGACTCAAGCCACTCGAACGCCTCCTGGATGGCAGGGTCGGCTTCCTCGAGCGTTTCCACTTCGGTGCCGTCTTCGGCCGACAGCCCAAATGCCGGGGTGAGCGCTTCGGAGCGCACCGCGTGGGAAAGGAGCAGCTCGACCATGCTCTGGTCGGCAATCTCGATAGCGCGGGCCGCCTGCGCGTCGCTCGTTCCGCCCGAGGCTTCCCGCACATCGGCCGAGCTCGCGCCGGCGGCCGGCTGCTCGGCGATCGCGGCGACGGCGCGGCGCAATTCCTGCGACGCATACATTGCGCGTCGCATCTTGTGCTCTGCGCGCGTGCAGCGGCATCCGCCGTTGGTGTGCATCCCCTTCGGGGCGCGGATCACGCAGCCGCCGTCCGTGCAGCCTTCTACGGATGCCATCAAGGCATCGTATCGCGTCAGTGCGGCCGTCAACCCTTCCGGAATCGAAATGGTCCCTCTGGCCAGATGGAGATCGGTGATCGCGCGAAGGATGCGATCGATACCGGGATGATCTTCGAAGCCGAGCAGCGCGCTGATCGCGCCGATGTCCGCGCACGCCCGCTTGAACGCGGCCTGATAGTCAGGTTCCTCGTCGTTGCCCTGTCCGTTCATGTCATTCATCCGTGTTGAATCGTGAAATCCGTGGTTCTGGAAAGACCATACCGGGTCAGCACGGCAGATCAAGCCCACTACGCCCGGTGGATCAGTAGAGGCAAGCGTGCCATTCCTCGCCGTGGGCCATGTCCGTAAGGAAGGGCTCGATATTGGCAACCGTCATGTCCAGCGGATCGCCGAGGAAAAAGAAGCCGTGATCACCGAAAGGATCGGCGAAGCGCACGCTGTTCCCGTCCGGAAACAGCCGATGCCGCAGATGAGGCGAGACTCACCCCTCTGAAGGTCGACCAGCAGCTGCTCCGGTGCGGGAAGTCCGAACGCGGCCCAGTTCTTTGCGCGGATCAGCACCTCACGCGCCTGGCGCCGGACGCATTCGTCCGCTTCCTGCCGCTCTTTCCGCCGGCGCTCGACGCCCTGCGCCCATCCATCAACCGTCTCGGAATCGCCATCGAGCAGATGCGGCATGGGCTCGTCGGCGTACAGGTAGCCTGCCCGGTCGGCAAGTTCCCAAACGCGGCGGCGATGACGGTCGAACGCTTCCGTATGGAGGTCGCCGGCCGTGACGAGCAGCCGCATCAGAACGGCTTCGACACACGCATTGAGCGCCAGCGAGAACAGGCTGTCATTACAGACTGGATTGTCAGGTGATGTTGGCACGGGATCTCCGCAGTTTCGGTTCCGGAAACATCAGCGCAGCGAAATCCCTTGCATCCCCGTCCGACAGACACATCGGTTATCCTGCGCTTCTCGCTTCCTGCCAGGAAGTATATATGCCTACGGGCCAGAATCCCCTCCAAACGCACTCCACCATGCGCCGCGACCTGCACCCTGCGCAACACACTCCGTACGTGGCCGTGAGCGACCTGCTCGGCAGCGAGCAACCGCTGCCGAAACAGCTCGACACCACTGCAATACCGTGCGTTCGTCGTACCACGCCGTGGACGTGGCACTGCACGCCCCGGTATGGGAAGCTGCGAGCGCCGTTGCATTGCCGGGCTCCAGCCGCCGCACCTATCTCGTCGAGGACTGCCATCGGCGCCGGCGCACGGGCCACTTCGACGTCGTTACCGAGCCGGGAGTATGGCGCTGCACTGATTCTCCACCGCTGACAACACGCATAGACGATCTAATACCTGCCTCCGTTCGAGGCACTTGACAGTAGCCTCGATTGGGCAGAACATGATTTTGTGCTGCCTGCCTCCACTCGTAGCACTAGTCTCGCGGCAACGAGAGACGGGCTCCCGGTTTGCAGACTGGGGGCCCGTTTTGTTTTATATGACGAATTATTTCGGCCGCTTCCTGTCGACACAAAGCGCGTTGTCCGACGAGACTCGGGCGATCATAGAACCCCAATTTCGGACCGGTATTTCCGGACAGGTACTGGTTCTGGCTGGCGCGCATCGAGCCGTAGATCAACTTACCGCGGCGCAGCATCCACATTCTCGAATACGCCGTCGAGCGCGCAAGGCTGACCAACGCGGACGAGATCTAGCTTTTCGTGGGCGAGATCCATAACTCGGACATGACGTAGTATTCCGGTTGGAATTTACAGACGGCCCCGGACGAACCGGTGCGAAACACGGTCAGTGCAACCATCGACCGGGCGCGGGAATATGCAGCGTCGCCGCGACGGGCCTCGCGTCTGCCATTCCTTGCGGCAACACTTCTCGGTGCCTTCACGCCGCTCATGTTCTGGCTGACCTTAGGCGTCGCGGCCATTCGACTCCATCACTACCTCTGACGCTTCCAGTAAGGAATCACGCGCAGGGGAATGCGACCGCCTGCCCCTGCTCAACCTTCTCGCGACGCTCAAGCTCCGCAGTCAGCCGATGGATTCGATTCGCCAGCAGTTGCCGCTGCTCGGACGAGCGGGCGCGATCGCGCTGGCGGCCAGCGGCACCACGTCCTCCCAGCCTGGACGGATCGAACCGCGCTATATCAGCGGACACTGACGCGGATTTGCGTCGCTCGAGGCTCGCGATGCGGCTGAGTATCCGGAAAGCCGGGATAGCCTGTAGATTCGCGTCTGCAACCGCTTCGATCACACAGCAGGCGGTCGCGGCATCCGGACCATAGAACGCCAGCTCGACCGGCCAACCAGCATCGCGCAAGCGCGCGATCAACGCGTTGTAGTCGCGGTGGTCCGTTTCGATGCGCTTCCCGAGAATGGCTCCAGCGAGCTCAAATGCGAATGGATCGGGTTCGAGTGGGCGTGATGCCGCTGCCGGGCTTCGCTGCTGGGTCATTGCCTGATCTCGCAAACGCTGGCCAATCAGATGCCGGTCGCCACACGGTACACCGGCGCTCCGCCGGCGCCGACGGCTACGCCGAACGAATACTTCCCGGAATCCGTGGTGACGGTCAGGCGGCCGGATTCCTTGATCCCGGTGTCATCGACCGTCAGGTACTTCAGCGCAATATACCGATGATCAATCACGCCCTTGATGCGCAACCTGAGCGCCTTCGAGGCTTCGACCTTGGTAATCTCGCCCGGCAGTTCGAGAATGGAAACCCGCACCGGGGCGATTTCCAGCGTGCCGCCGTCCCGCACGATCCGACGATCGTTGTTAGTCGTAGCGGCACCGCTCTTCGCGATGTCGTACACCGTCGGGCCGCCGGGCGTCAGAAATATCACGTTCGTTGCGGACGCGCTCGAGCCGCGGAGCCTGAGAACGACATCCCGGGGATCCCTGCCGAAATCCACGTTCCAGTCGATCGAATCACCGATGAACGCGGCGCTGGGCGAGTCCGTCAGGTGGATAGATGGCTGAATGGCTCCCGCTGCGTGGGCCGTGGTCACACTCGCGGCGCATGCCGCGAAGATCAGGGAAACGAGTTTCTTCATGGGAATCGTTGCGTCCGTTTTGAAGGGTTGATGATTCGCGGCGCGCTGGATCAAGCAGACAGCAGGCGTCGGGAAGACGGTCGTACACTACTGCCGCCAGTGTACGGAGCGGGCCGCCATACAGAAATCCCGAATGGCCATCTATCCCGGGGGCATTCCCAACATTTACGGCTTGCTGTCGCCGTGGCGCCTTACGCCGCCACGCGCTTCGGCCCGCGCCGTTTGCCCCGGACCATTCGAAACCGCAGGCTCCGTTGATCCACGATCGCGGCGGGTACGCAGACCTCGCGCATCGAGCCTCTCTCCTCACCTTCCAATGGTGACCAGTTCTACAGGGCCGGGATCAGCATTCGAGGCGTGTAGTCTCGAAAATCCCGGGGAAATACCCGAAAACACCCAAAATCAACGACCGGAAGAAGCGTTTTCAGGTCAAAACTTCGTGAATCCATCTAAAGACCGGCATTCCGAGACACTGGATTGCGCGAAACATCGATTCGTTAGCGAGTTCTTACGCGGCGCTCGGGAGTGGTACGCAACAATCCACCATTCGCCACCAATCATCCCGGCACGCGCCGTGAAGCCGGTTACCTACAGTCCAAACCGCCCCTGCTCGCCCGCGCGACCAGGGAAGCGCCCCTCCGGAATGGCTGGGACAGGATTGGGAGAGGCGAGCACGTTAGGCACATGGGAAGGCCAGTTGCCTTCGGTCAGCGGATGGAGGAAGGCAACCTCGCGGATCGTCACGAGGCCGAGCAGCCACGCGAGCATTTCGCCTGGCCGGCGCGTGGCGATCCACACACTCCGGTCGGAATCCGTGACACCCACGGTCAGCCCGGAATCGAGATCGATCCCGAACGAGACACCGACCATCGCGCCGAGCCAGAGCACCCGGGCGGAAACAGAAGACCGGAGAGAGCGATTCGCAGCCACGATCCCGCGCGGAGCATCCGCCGAAACGTAGGCCGCCCTGCCGGCGCCGGTGCCGAACACTTCGATACGTCCGATCTGGAACCCGTCGCACCACGCCATGAGCGTTCCCCACGCACCGGGGAGGTCCACACCGAATTCGTCGCGGAACTCCCGAGCCGTTGCGCCCATCAGGCTATCGCTGACCGGAATCGGCATCGCCGCAGTGCCATAAATGCCGTCGGTCGCTCCAGTCAGGATTTCAGCCAGAAAATCGAGCAGCGAGCCATTGCGCACCAGGCGATAGTCAACGCCATCCGCGACGAGCTTGGCCTTCACCTCGCCTACTTCCTGACCGAGCATCCAGCGAACCGGATCCTCGGCCGAGCGGCAAACCCAGTTCCGGCCGTCACGCGCCCATTCGGAGGCAACCTCGCGCACGTTCTCCCCGATACCATCACGACTCAAGAGCAGCATCGATGCCTCCATCTTCCAGTCCGAAATCGTCGGCGTTCTGGTCCGTCACGCCGTTCGTGCCATCGATTACCTGAAGCATGTTGTTCAGGTAGGTCGCGCTCGCCTCATCCCCTTCCTCGGACATGATCCGGACGTACACAGGCGTCGAAAGCAGCGCCTCGAGCTCAGTCCGCAGCGCAACCGTGGGCTGGCCGGCCTCCCCGAATGTCATGAACTCGTACGGAACGGCCGCGTCCTGCGGGCGACGCTTACCCATCGCACGAGCACCGACCATGTAGAGGCTGACGAAGCCATGACGCTCGAGCGCCTCTCGGATCGCATCAAGCTGCGGCTGAAGCGCATCCAGCTCCGCGATCGCGCGGTTCTTCTGGATTTCGCCCATGTTGACCACGCTGCCGCAGTAGGCGCTGATGATCGACACGCGTGAGTGGCCGAGAAGCTGCGCCACCAGTTGAGCCGCCACGCGCGTTTCGCCGCGCAACGGGCTATTGCCACCCCTGATCGCGCTCTGGACACCCGACAGGTGCTCGAACTCGTTATTCGCGACCTCGTGGCGCAGGCCGTGGAGCGTGACGCCCAGATCGGCCTTGGTCAGCCCGAACTTCTTGGCGATGTACGAGAGGCGGCGGGCATTGGTCTTGAGCGATTCACCCGGCCAGCCCAGAAAGCCGTCACGGTCCTGCACTACGGCTTGAAGCTGGCGGAGTACGTCGAGCTTTTCCGGCGTGTCGAGAGGAAGCACACGATACCGGCCTCCCTTCGTGCCTTTCTTGATGGGAAGCCCCGAACCGCTCGCGGCAATTGCGACCTTCAGTTCCTCACGCGACACCTTCACATCGGTGAACGCGACGATGTTCGTGGTACCGCCCACTACTACGGTCGCATATGGACGGATACAGACCATCTCCAGGCGGCGCAGCCCCCACGTCCGGCCAGCGAGCAGCATCAGCCCGGCTCGCTCGTCGGCCTGCCGAATCTGGGCCAGCTTTTCGTCGATGTTCACGCCGTTTCCAGACCAGCTTTTATCCGTCTGCGCAGAGAGCGCGCGTGTGCCCCGCTTTGGGTCTTTCACGTACTGCGCGGTCGGGCCGATAAGGTCCGGCTTACCGATCCAGTTGCAGAAGATACGGAAGGTCGTGATCCGGTTCTGTATGGTCGACGCGGCCTTGCGCTCGTCGACCCACTTATCCACAAGCGCCTGCATGTGCTTCTGCCGGAAGCTGGTGATCGTGTCGAACCGGTATCCGAGAATTCGCAGCTCTTGAAATCCCTGATAGAGGATATGGCCACGAGCTTCGAGCGTCTTGTCCGATGCGCGCCGGTCGCCGCGAACCGTCCGCAGGTTCTCCTGTTGCTTGAGAAGGTCGGACAGCTGCTTCTTCCAGTTCCCGTGAGGAATAGAAGCCTGAGCACCCGCCCTCGGCGCATCCGCTGTTTTACCGTCCGTATCGAAGAAGTCCGTCATTCCTGCACTCCTGATCTGTTCCTGCTTGCCCTGGTGTGCTCTGACGGTAGGCGCGTGAGCACGTCGATTGTTCAACCGGTCTCATTCCCGCAGGAATCGGCGCATAGGCGTTCCAATCCCTCCGGGCTTGAGGCCGGGGCTTTGCTTCTGTTCCTACGGGGTGCTTCTTGTCGCCTTCCGGAGCGACGGGGGATGGCAGTGCCTGTACGTTAGAAACTTCTGGAACTGCACAACCGATCCCTCGGCCGTACAGATGCGCTTTCGCGCCATCCCCGCTTGTGTCCTGAGCGGGGAGCCTTTGTCGCGTTTTTAAGAGGTGCAACGTCCTCCTGACTCTCGGTTAGCGCCCCAAGCGCTTCCCGAACGAATCTGGTTCCTCCCATTCCTTCCCTTGCAGCCTCCGAACCCGTGATGAGGTTCGAGCAAGTTGCCAGATACCCGGCTCGCCCCCGATACGCCTCGACGGGCGCTCGAAAACGAGTAGGTCGGCTTCCATGCGTTTCGCACGAAGCCGCGTCCAGCGGAATGAAAGTCATCGGAATGACTAGAAGCGCATGCGCTTCGCGCCAGTGGATTACGCCCGTGTAGGTCAGGCGTCTGGCGGGCTGCTCCAGGAGGAGCAATCACACATTTTGGGTCGGTGGTGTGTACCGATTCCGTATTGCGAGAACTTCACGCCGTACGCTTCCTGACGGAATGTAAGCGGCGAGATCTTTTGTTGAGCCAGAGGCTTCCAGTGCTGACGTTGACGCTGATCGCACGCTCAATGCGTGACGCTTGCCGGACCAACCCGGCGCAATTCGCGCAGGAGGTCTTCGTGCGATCAGAAGTCGTTGTCAAGATGAAAGGTTCTAGCGGGGCGATGCCCGGCTGCGCTGATTTGCGAGCCGTGTGAATCCGCGAGGGATCCACGAGTTGCGGTTTGCCCGAGCGATCCTCATCGGATTTCGGGCGAGGCTGATGCCTCGACTGTCCTGCTTTTTGGACGCGTTGCGCGTCCGGTCCCGACGCTACCTACGGGCTAGCGTCGGTGGCTAGATACGGCCCAGCTGCCGATCAACGCACCGTGCGGTGCGGTCGATGGTTCGCAGATTAGATACGCCATCGCTTCTTGTCAAGAATCTAAATCGCTTCACTACACCGTTACCTTTTACACAAATTCCCGAAACCCCCGGTGCTCATGTGTCTCGCGCCACATGGCAGGACACTCTCTTTGCAATACCTTTTGCAAGTCAGACGAAGTACGATAGGGCAGTTCACCGATCTCGTCGATCATCTCGCCAACGTCGCCGGCAAACGCTGGTAAATTGGCCACACTTGGCCGGTAAGTGGTCAATTTCTGGCCCAGCCCGGCGCCGTTTCAAGCTCTCCTCTGTCTCTCAATCCACGCAACGGGCCGGATATGGGCCATGTATCGCCAACCCGTGGCCGATAACTGGCCGATTTCCGGCCAAACTTCTTGCCACGAATCTTATTAGTCCATATGCTTTGTGTACTTCTTGTGGAGAACCTATATGAGCAAGGCAACCCCGCCCATCGTTCGTGCCATCGACGTCGGCTACGGCAACACCAAGTACACCACCTCCCAGCGCAACATCGACAGCGACGCCCAGGTCGGTCTGTTCCCTTCCCTCGCCCCGCGAGCCACTCAATCGGATTTCACCGGCGGCCTGATGAGCAAGGCTGATCGGATCGTCGTCGCGGTCGACGGCGAGAGCTATGCCGTCGGCGCGGATGCCCTCGCGGAATCGAAGGGCATCTATAAGCGTGAGGTCGCTGCTGCCTACTCGACGACCCGCATCTATCGCGCACTCTTCCTCGGCGCTCTTCAGAAGATGCGCTTGCAGGCAGTCGACTACATGGTCGTGGGCCTCCCGCTGACGACTTACGATCGCTACGCCGATGAACTTAAGGGCCTCCTGACCGGAGTTCACGAAGTCCCGAATCCCGTCAAGCCCGAACAAATCCTCAAGGTCGACGTGCGCCGCGTGAAGGTCTTCCCGCAGCCGAGCGGCGCCTTCTATAACTACGCGGTCCCCCGCAAGCTTCTGGAGTCGATGCAATATCAGACGAACCTGGTCATCGACGCCGGATACGGCACGCTCGACTGGTTCGTCACCGAGGGTGCCCGCCCGCTGACCGGCCGATGCAGCGCGACGCCGAAATCGGTGTGGGCCGTCATCAGCGCCGTAGCCGAACACATCGCTCCGGATCTCACGCAGAACCCGCGGACGATGCAACGGATCGACAACGCTCTTCGGGTCAGCGCCCCGCTGAATATCAATGGCAAGCAGGTGGACATCACGCCGATGCGCCCGATCGTGACGCAGATCGTTGAGGACGCGATCAGCGAAATGCTGCTGTCGATCGGAAACATTTCCGACATCGACAACATCCTGATCACCGGTGGCGGCGCGCATCTCTTCGCGGACTATGTGAAGAAGGAGCTTGGCAAGTCGCACAGCCAGATCCACACCGATGCCGATCCGGTCTATAGCAACGTTCGCGGATTCCAATACGCCGGCGAATTTTGGGCGGCGCGAGACGCGAGCAGCCGAGCTGCAGCCTGAGGAACTCGACCATGGCACGCCCTCCTTCCGCCATGCGACTTCGGATCACGGTTCCCGCGCATCACGCCGTTCTCCGCCATATGGAACGCCTCGACCTCGAAGAAGGCTCGGATGCAAATATCGAGCTTCTTCGTCTGGCCGAGCTCGGCGCTCACCTTGAGGACCTGCACGGGCCGATCAAGTCGGTCGCAGATATCGTCAAGCTGGTTCATTCGCGAAATGTCGTCACAGCGACGCTGATGCCGGCAGATCAAACGCCGGCTGCATCCACTGAGCGACAGAGCGCGCCGCAAAGCGGTGATGCTCGGAAAACCGCTGTACCAATCTCGGCTGCACCGCAACCCGATCCGCCCTCTGCCGTCCCCTCCCCATCCGAACCGACTGGTGGGCTTATGGTGGACGAATCCCAAGCCGCGCTCGCGTGGCTACCCGACTAACACAACAGGGCTAGAAACAGAAAAGCACCTCGGTACATTGACTCCTGTAAGACCAATCAAGGAGAAAACCATGAGTGTGACCAACCAATACGTGTGCGAATTCGCGCAACTCGATCGCCGGAGTGTCCCGGCCCAACTGCGCGGCAACGGTGACGGCCGGGCCGATCTGTACGACCTGTTCCTGCGTATGGAGGGCGTGAAAAACGGCCTGGTCGAGCAAAACGGCGATGTGGTCGACACCTACTCGGCCGCGATGTCCGGCACGAAGCTCACGCCGGCCACCGCGTGGTTGCTGGTTCGCCTCAACCGCCTGCTGGTCAAGCTCGACAGCCTCAACGCACAGCTGTCCAAGGTTGCCTCGAAGTACGACATCGACTCGTCGGACTCCGACAACTCGCGCGGCCGCGGTATCCGATCCACCACCCTCTCGAGGAGCTCGCTTTGCACACCAGCCTTCGCGTCCGCCGTCGGCTTGCGGGATTGATGACCGGGGTGGCTCTCGTGCTGCTGACCGCAGTACAACCCACCCTGGCGGATTGCTTTGACGACGCAGGCGCATATCAATCGGTGAGCCCGAACGTTCTTCGGGCAATCGCGTGGTACGAGTCCAAGGGCGACCCCACAGCCGTACATCGCAACTCCAACGGTTCAATTGACGTGGGTGAATTGCAGATCAACTCAATTCACTTCCCGGAGCTCGAGGCTTATGGAGTAAGCCCTTCCTCCCTGAGGGACCAGTGCGTCAACATCTACGTTGCCGCTTGGCAACTCAAGCAGAAAATGGTCAAGTACGGGAACACGTGGACGGCCATCGGTTCGTACCATTCCGAAACCCCGCGCTACCGTGATCAGTACGCCATCGCCATCCAGCGAATCCTCATGGCGTGGGGACTCGTTCCTCCCGGCTGACCCACTCTCTACATAGCCATGCTGTGTGAACGTAAGCGGTATTTTGAGCACACCGAATGGAGATTCATTTGCAACCGATGGGCGAGCATAGCCGCATCGCGACGGTCGAGATCGACCGGCGATGTCCGCAACTGGGTCTCGGTAGAGCGCGCCGGCGCGATGGCCGAGGCGCGCTCGCTGCGTTAGTTCACGCTCGCCTGGGCTTGCCGCTTCGCGTAGTTGAACGGCAGCAGGTCGCTGATGTCGGCGTCAGGCGCTCGCTGTGGCAATTCGGTCAGCACATGCAGCAGATACGCATACGGTTCGACACCGCAGGCGCGGCACGTGAGCACCAGGCTATAGACCATGGCACTCGCCTTTGCTCCGGCGACGGTGTCACAGTGCAACCACGACTTTCTTCCGGTACAGAACGGCCGGATGTCTCGCTCGATGATGTTATGCCGATGGCCGCGCGACCGTCCATCACGTAACGGCTCAGGTACGGCCATTGATTCAGGCAGTAGCTGATCGCCTTACCGAGCAGACTCTCAGGCAGCACCTTCGGCGCCAGCTCCTCAAGCCATGCCTTAAACGCATTCAACAACGGCACGCTGTGCTGCTGACGCAGGCGATACGTGTAGTCGACGCGCGATTCGCCATCGGGCAGTTCGCCCTTGGCGAGGGCTTCGACCTGATACAACGCCTGGAAGTACTCGAGCGCCTTGGCGACGCGTGGGCTGGGCTTGTTCTTCTGGCCCTTGAGGACGTCGGTGAACGCCCGTCTCGCGTGCGCCATGCACCCGAAGTGCGTCGCCTTCTTGAGCGTGCGCCACGCGGCATAGCCGTCGGACATCAACATGCCCGCGTATTCGCCAAGGAACGCCTTCGGATATTCCTGAGCGCGACCGGGCTGGTGCTCGAACAGCACGACCGGCTCGGCGCAATTTTCGGCGCTCCGGTAGCACCACATAAAGCTTTTGCTCTGTGCCGACTTGCCGGGCTCTTTGAGCACCTGGACCGTCGTTTCGTCGCCGTGGATCAGGAACTGCGACAGCAGCGTTTTATGCAGTGCATCGTACAGTCGAGTATAGTGCAGTTCGCTGGGCCGGATGATCCAGTTAGCCAGCGTGCCGCGGCTAACCGGGACGTTCGAGCGAGCCAGCACATCCGCCATCCGGTACAGCGGCGTGCCGTCGACGTACTTCCCGGTCGTAACGGTGGCGATCATCGATGCGCTCGCGTGGCTGCCCGGCAGCGGTTGTGCCGGCATGGGGGCAAGCACGATCGGCGTGCGTTCGCCATGGGTTTCGCAATGTCGGCACGCGTATTTAAAGCGCGCATTCTGGAGAACCGTGACCTTGACTTCGTAGTGCAACTGCTCGCTCACGTCTTCGCCGATGCGGTGCAGCGTGTTACCGCAACACGTACAGGTTTTCTGATCCTCGGGCAGATCGTATTCCACACGCTCGCGCGGCAAGTGCGCCGGCAGGGGCTTGCGGCCGCGCTTGCCGAGCACTGGCGCAGCGTCCGGCAATCCCGTGTCCGGCAGCACGGGCAGGTCGTTATCCTCTTCGGCTGGCTCGGTCTCGGCAATCTGCTCGGCCTCGTTGAACAGGCGATCACGGCGCTTCTCGCTCTTCGGCGCAAAGCGCTGGGCCAGCGCCAAACGATACTGCTCTTCAAGCGCATCGAGGCGCTTCATCAGTTCGTCGATCCTGGCGTCGCGCTCAGCCAGGCTCGTTTCGAGCGTGTCGATATAAGCCTGAGCGGCCGGCGGGAACTGGGCAGATTCGTGTGCGTTCATGCCGCCCACGATAGCGACTCGGCCGCTCAAATAGGTTTACGGCCAAGTGTTAACGAGTGTCAGTCACGTCGCGTGTTGGTACCGGCGAGCAGGATGGCGGCGCATTGCGTCGATGTCGATGCCGTCGAGCAACAGGTGAAGTTGCCCCGTCGTAAGCTCGACCACCGCTTGCTCACGACGAGGCCAGACGAAGCGATCCGCCTCGAGCCGCTTCAACATCAGCCAGAAACCGGCGCGATCATAGAGCAACAGCTTCACACGATCGCGTTTGCGGTTGTGGAACGCGAAGACGGCTCGTGCGAGCGGGTCGAGCTGCATCGACTGCTCGACCATCGTCGCCAGCGTGTTCAGCCCAGCGCGGAAGTCGATCGGCTCGCGGTGCAAATAGACCCGCAGATCACCATCGAAGCGGAACATCAACCCACCCCCAGCGCCACGATCATCGCCTTGACGAGCGATGCGTCCTGCGAAGTGCATTCCAGGTCAATCGTGATGCCGCTGGGTAGCCGTACAGACAGCCGTGCTCGCGACGATGCCGTAGCCAACGCTGGCGGCACCTCTCGACACACCGGCGCCGTCTCTACCGTCTCCAGCATACCGTTGTCGATCGTCACCACTGGAACGAATGCCGACGCTTCCGACTCCATGAGCCTGGGAAACACAGGGGTTGCGCATGCCTTCCGATACATCTCGACCCATTTACGCAACTGGTTTGCGTTCACCCCAGCCTTCAGCGCAAGGCCAGACAGTGACGCACCAGGTTGCAAGCACGCCTCGATCAGGCGCCGTTTGCCGTCCGGATCGAATGATCGTTTGCCATTCGGGGCTACGTGCGTCACCTTCAGCGGCAGGAAATCGCGGTCAATCGTGTCAAGTGTCATCGTGGTTGCGTCCGCAAGTGTGGAGGTTGCGGACGCAAGCGTGACGTTTCTCAGGCTCCCGCGCTATGTGCGGGGAATTTCGCGCTTACGACCATCTGGATCGAGGCAGTGTTTTGAACAACCGGAATCGAAACGGGCAGCCACCATTGAGAGCCGCTGCCGCCATCGTTCCAGCCATTGTCCCCGGCGTAGAAATAGTTTTGAATGTTCCCCGACGTATCGCGTACGATGAACTCAGCTACGCCGGCATTGCTGCCTGTCCACTGAACGAAGACCCATCCATCCACGCGGGTCGTGTTGGCGGGTAGCCAAAAGACGCCGCCGTTGCCGAAATCCATCGAAACGTAGTTGTTTGAACCCGACGAACCCGCGGATTTCCACACTCCGGATTGGCAAGGCGACGCGATCAGTTACACGTCAGTCCGGTCAGTGCCCCCATGTACGTTCCAACGGCAGTAATAACGGTGTATGCCGATGTTCCGGACGGGCATGAGCATCCGCCAGTTTCGGGGTTAGGCCCGAGACACGCCCCATCGGTATAGCGGTAGTAGTACGCTCCTCCATGTGTCGCGCCGGCCGCCTTCCACACACCGGATTGGCAAGAAAGTAGTTGGCCGTTAGGATCCGTCGTAATCCCGTTCCCGGAACAGCCCCAACCCGCCCAAGCTGTTGCAGCCATCGACAGCGAGCTATTCACCACGCCGCCGCCGTTGAGGTACGTATAACCTTGGTTGACCGTCGGGCCATACATCCACGTCGTACCATTCACCTGCAGATTACCGCTGCCGCCACCACCACCGACGATCGTCGTGCCGCCGGACCAGGGTTGCAGGTAAAGATTCTCGCCAACGTTGATGTGCATTCGACCTGGGTTCGTGATCTGTGCGCCGCTGGTAGCCAACGTCATATTCCCGTTGGTAACGACGCCGCCGTTTGACCACAACGTTCCGTTTGCATTGACGTTGCTGTCCGCAGTAACACTACCCTGCCAAGCGTAAATATTTTGTGCTTGGAGATCGGCAGCTCGCGACCAATCGGTACTGCGCGTGTACACGGTTCCGCTGCTCTGGAGAACGATGTTATTAGCGTCCCCGTACAGCGCCTGTTTCGCCAACCCAATAGTGCCCGAACCGGCTCCCCCTTCATTGACACCAACGTGCTGCGTATAGACTGAAGCAGCATTGTTGATGTTATTGCCGTTCGCGTTCATCGGACCCGTCAGCTTGCGTGATCCGTTAAGCATGTAAAACTGGCTCAATATCGCATCAGTTGCCGAATAGGAACCAACGCGCATTGCCAAAGTACCAACCTGAACACCTGCCATCGGTGTCTGCCAGCCGTTGCCCGTCCCGACCAACTGACCAGCCTGCCCCGGGGGCGTCATGCCAGCATCTGCTCCCGCGGCTTGCATGGCAATCCCGGCCAGGTCGTTTCGTACCGCCCCGGTGCCGTCCTTGTACGGGGTCGATGAATAAACATACCCCGCCAGAGTACAGTTCCCCCCGGGACAAACCTGGGTAACGTTCGATGTGAACACTTGGCCGTTCGGTGCCTTCGATCCAAAGCCCTGCGGCAAATAGCCTAGATTGACGAGCTCCGGGATAGTCGGGGCATAAGGATTGACCACACCGGCAACACCCTGGTTGGCCATAATGGCCTGACCGTTTGTACTGTAGTAACCGTTGAGCCCCCCCTGGTATTCGACAGCCCATTGCCCCGTTGCTTTCGCAAGGGACTCATCGATGGCTTCGGACGTCTGCGCCATCTGTCCAGTCAGAGCGATTGTCGCAACAGTAAGTGCGAGCGCGGTGTCGAGGAGCATCGACCCGCGTTGCCTGAGCTTCCAGCGACGAATCGACGTGCCATGACGTCCCTTCGTAGCCAGAGGGCGGTTGAGGTTTTTAAAACTCACTATCTGGTCCATGCAAGCCCCTTGACAAAGACCGCCCATTCACAATTGGGCGCCGGCGTCCGCCGAGTCATTTCCTATCAGGAAGTATAGCCCACGATGCCAGAAAGTCGGTCATATTCCGTCTCACCGGCTTTGGAATCTTCGACGACCGGTTGTCGCAAGCCTTTCATAAAAAAGGCGCCCGAGGGGCGCCTTTGCTGCGATCCTGCTCTCGAAGCGGTCCGCTCAGCTCATCAGGTAAGTCAACGTGTTTGTGTCGCCCGTGCAAGTCATATTCGCCGGGTTGAACGTGACCGTCGGGGATTTGATAACCGTTGCATTGATCGTGATCTTCGCGGCACCGCGTTGAATCGCCGACAAGATCGGCTGGCATGCGGCGTCCGGCAAGTTCGTCACCTTGTATTGAACCGAGTCCCCCGCAACGATCAGCGTACCGGAGCTCACCGTGAGTTGCCCGCCACCCGGCGCCGTAGTCACAGCGCCGGCGTTATCGGACATCGAGGTGAGGCCCTTGAAGAAACCGCCGGTGTCGAGGTTTCCGTTCGTCACGTTTGCGTACTGGCCGGCATACGACGACTTGACCTTGCCGGCGAGCGCCGTCAAATCCGAGCCGAGTTGGTTCGTTTGCTCACCGACACTGCTCGTATTGAAGTACGCATAAAGCCCGACAACGGCGATCAATGCGACGAGAAGATAAAGGCCGTACTCAACCAGCACGCTACCCCGTTGCGCCGCCTTGCGACGCTTATTCTTGAACGCCCAACTCTCTACAAGAGCGGGCGCGTCGCACTGCGCCACGTCGACATCACTGATTCTTGCCATTCTCATGCTCCTCTAAAAGTATTGCTTCGCCGTCTCTGCTCAGACTAGACGAATAACGTTAGCGTCCATCCTCGCGCGTCACGCGCCCCAAATCGGACGTTGACCCGATTACAACATCCAACTCAACAAGCAGAAACTCCGAAACGACCGCTATCCAGGGTATCTTTCATGCCCAACGAAACCGCGAGCCCGTTAGCCGCGCATCATCATATTGAGTTGAATAATTGCCTTGAATTCGTCAGCCATCTTGAACGTCCCAAAGTACATACCCAACATCATCACTATGACGATCACGACGACGATGTAGCGGACGATCGTAGCCTTCTTCTCCATCTCCGCCGGCGCGGCCTTTCGGACGATCTCTCCGACCTTCGAAAGCATTGTGGACATATCGCTATATTCCGCGATATCGACGATCCGGTAATACGCTCGGTCGTTGACAATTCCCGTGTTGAACGCCTCGCCCTTTGAATTCGGCTCGTGCTCAAAATTATTCAGAATTCGTTTGATATGCCATTTCAGCCACGGATAGGCCTCGGCCTCCATCTTTTCCAGCACATCCGGCACCGTCTGGACCTGCGTGCCAACCCTGACGGTCCCAGCGCCCAGCGACGAAAGGAAGGCCGCACCACGGAAGTCGCGATAAAACTGATACGGAAGGAAGTGCCGATCTAGCCACGGTCGGAAACGACCGACATAGTTCGGAAATGACCACTTCACCCATCCGAAGATGAACACCTCCAGCAGGATCAGCGCCCAACCCCAACCACGTACAACTTCGCCGAGCCCATAAAACATCTTTCCAACCGGGCCCCAGTGTTCCGGCGGAATCATCCCCCCGATAGACTTGAGCGTCCGAGGCATCAACACAAAGCCCTCAACGCCGAGGAAAATGTGGAAGATCACAACAGCTGCCACCGCAGTGAACAACACGGTACGCGCAACCTTCTTCGAGTCCTCCATGCCGCGAATGTTCTCTGATAACTGCTCGAGGCCGACCTTGAGATCCCCCGCTCGCTCGGCAAAGGCCAGCACTGTCATGTCCTCCGAAGGGACCGTTCCGACGAGCGCTTCCGAGAATGTCGCGACATCCTCGTCCATCCGTTGCAACCAGTACGCCGCAAGCTTTCCTTCAGGCATTGAGCCGTACCGCTCCACGTACGGCTCAAGGAGTTCACGAATGTTCTTGCCAGGTTGCGCCGCCATTAGCCCGGCAAGGTCAGAGTAAAACTCCCCCCGCCGTTGCTTGAACTCATATATGGCAAGAAAGAGTCCCCGCCCTGCCGTCGGGTTGTCGCCACCTTTCGATCGACCGAACGACAACCGCTCCAATATCGAATTCATCTGTAAAAGGCCTCAAAAAGTGACGGACTAGTGGGGATTCCCAGTGGTCCCGAATCGCTCGCCCCCCGTTGCAAACTTACCGAGCCCGAAACGTCGCTGCTCGTTCTCGTACTGCTCTAAGGTGCCAAATTTCTCCTCGATCTCGTACGGTGACACTTGGCCTCGGGAGCACCGGTACATCGCGACTTCCATCGCTGACTTCCCGCTTGAGTCCTCCTCCGAAAATTTCGCCACACGAAGTTGATTCACGTACTTGATGAGATCGATGTTCTTGTGATCTCGAATCATTTCGAGCATGTACGTGTCCAACTCGAGCATCTCCGCAACGACCTTGCGTCCGGCGATGCCATTCAACTCGGCCAACCCAGGCTTGCTACACTTCGGGCAACCCCTCTTGTTGGTCAGGTAGATGCCGTCGACGTCAAGATCGAAAAGACGCTCGATTCTGTTCAGATACGACGCCTCGGCATGTCGCCGGGCCGGAAAGTCTCGGCAACATTCGCAATTGATCGGCACCAGTGCTTGATAGACGAGCAAGTTCATAAATCCAGGCGTTGCCATCACCTCTCGAGGGATTCCGAGCTCGCTCGAGCAAAAGCGATCGATACTGCCCACGTGAGACGGCGCGTGGACGGTCGTGAAACCCAAATGACCGGACTCCACGATGTCTCTGAACATCGATGCGCTGTCCAGATCTCGACACTCACCGATAAGCACCGCGCTCGGATCCATCCGCTTGAGCTGTCGCTTCCATGCAATGAACGAGTCTTCCTGAGTGTCAGTAAGCGACCGCGACACGTTGAACTGACGCACGCCGGGGATCAAATACTCGACCGGGTCCTCTACGGTGTACTTCGCCATCGTATCCGGAAGATTCGCCATGTTGGTTTGCATCGTGGTGGATTTTCCCGAGCCCACAATCCCGGCCACCGAGATGCCCCCCTTATGCCTACTGATCGCGTTGCGCCACATCCAGACTTGTTGCTCGAAGTACCCAAGTTGCTCGAGCGTTTTAATGCTCTGCATGTCGTCCTGGTAAAGCATCCGCAGAACAACGACACTTCCCAGTGCGGTGCGTCCAGAAGCCCAACGAAACAGCAAGTCGCGGTCCCTCACCCTCAATTGCAATTGGCACTGCTGAGGAAGATTCTCGTTGTAAGAGTTCTGTGATCCGTTTTGCGATTTGTTGTTGTATAGATACGCAACCATGTCCAACAGCGTGTGCGTATCAATCAAGAACTCCGGGGGGTGTACCAGCTTCCCGTGAATACGGAACGACACCTGCGACTTCGCCAGCCGCCGGTTCATGTCGATATGAAGGTCCGACACCTCATTCGCCATCGCGAACTCAGCCATCAGCTCGAACTGACGGTAGAGCGTACTTGCATTCTTCTGTTCCAGCGACACGCTGAGCGTTTTGCGACGGCGATTCTCCATCACCTTGTCACGCGCAAGGTCAATCAGCACCTGGTCAGACGCAACATAGTACCCCTCCTCCACCAGATCCCACCTGACGGCCAGATGAGCTACTAGCTCATCGACGTAGTCATCGTTGAGCATCTCTTTCGTGAGGATGATCGCGTACTCGCCGTGCTTCTTTCCACCCTCCGAGTTTGGTGGCGTCACCTCCACCGGGCAAATGTTTTGCCGCATCGAAGGCGGCATCTGTACCAGATCATCGTCGTACATCTTCCGAGTGAAAAGCGGAAGTGCGTCAACCGTGGTAATGATCTCGACCTCATTACCCATCGACGCCGACTCGTCTCTCCGCTCATCCCTACCCTGAGCGTGCTGGTCTCCAGCAATATCCACCACAACGGCACCGGGCGATTTAGAGGAAGGTGGAACCCATCCCCCACCGTTCGCGACGACGTCAATCACCTCACCTCTCGACGTCCCTCGTTGCAGAAGGTTCGTATCGGGTTTGTTCAGAAAGCGACTAAGCATTAGCGAACTCCGTTGACTCCGCCGACTCGAGGACCAGGCATCATGGTGGGCATAGACGGCGGCAACGGCGACGCCGCGAAACCCGGACTGCCGGTCACTTGGGCTTGTTGCTGGGGCGTCTTGTCATTGCCGTTGTCGAAACCTTCGTCCACCAGCGATTCGAAGTGCTTGATCTTTCCCTTCGGCGATCGCAAATTGGCCCCGTCGGCGTCAATCGCGACGACTGTATAACCTTTAATCTTCTTGCCAACCGTGACCTGGTAGATCACGTCGTTCCACATCAAATACCCCGACAGATTCGGGACAACGCCGAAACGCGCAAACAGCCCGTCGCGATGCTTCGGCTTGCCCGCGTCAGCGTCAGACGCAGCAAGGATTGGTGCGGGCGGCAGCACCGAAGGCTGTTGTTGCGCCGGCGAAAGCACGGGCGGCGTCGGAGCACTCTTGTCGCTCTCGGTAAGCGACTTTAGTGTCTTCGTTGCCTCCGCTTCGATCAAATCGTTGACCGAAGGGCCGGCTGCATGTCCAGCAATCCATGCCAAAGAGAGAATCAAACCCGCAAACACATGCACGACCTTCATATTCCTATCCCCTGATCAGCACTTGGCCCTTAACAGTTGTCTTGAACATCGAGTTGTCAATCGTTGACTGCGGGTCGGACTGCACCACAACTGAAATCGACGAGACCAACGCATACGGTGGAAACTGAGCAAGCAGTTCAAAGTCGCGAACCGGTCCCTCCATGGTCCAAGTTGCAACTCTGTATGTGTTCTGCAACGCACTTGCGTCGAGTCCGTCCGCCCCAAATAGACCGAACGGCGTGATCGTGAACTTCCCCGCCACCTGATAACCCTGAAGCTGAGAACCGAAATCCATCGTCACCGCGTTTTCAGTCGGCCCCTGATCGAGGAATTGACCAACCTTTCCAACAGGCCCAACAGGCGACGTAGCCTGTACGTGTATGACATCCTGATCAAACCTGTAAGAGTGCTTCCACTGCTCAGGCAACGCAGCGACAAATGTCTTATACGTTCCTTGGGTCAACGCGCGCTTGTAGTCGATTGCGCAAACCATCACGGCGGACGGCGTGAACGAGCACGATGTGCCTGCTAAACGCCATCCGCCGACATCCCATGGGAGCTCGCGGAACCATTGATACCAAGGTCCAAGGTCCGTCGCTTTGAGACTCGGCATCAAACGCGTTTGCGCGATAACGTCGTCGTACAGCTTTTGCGGATTGGGTTGCTTGGGGTCGTGGTAATCCCGCCATTTCTTCATAAGCACTGGGGATGCCACTTTTGCGATAAGAAAGCACGCAAGCACAATGCCAACTGCGATCCCCACCTTCCGAACGGGTAACTGGGCCTTGGGGCGGTGCATTGCACTGCCTTCGTCCGCGTGCTCAGCCAGGACACCAATTGGCGTCGAATAGATTCCTTCAATCCCGCGAACGTCGCCAATCAGATCGAAAGGGTCGTTCTTAAGCAGTTCCCGATACTCGGCGACCTTTTGCTCGAGGATTTCGCCCGAGATGTCTGCGAGGTCGAATTTGTCGCGCGGTTTGCCTTTGTAGATCCCGACCAGGATAAAGGTCCCGGCCTTGTTCGGATTGTTCAACGCCAGCAACACGTTCTTCTTGAGTCCGGGGATCCGCGAGACGATCTTTGCCGCCGCGTACACCGGAACCTTGACCACGCCAACGTCCTTCTCAGTCAGGTCCGCAGCGGGCAGCAATCCGACTTGAAGGGCTTCATCGTCAGTCCAGATCAGCACCGACTTGTGTTCTCGGGCCCGCGAGATCGCCATCGACTCAGGTGTGCCCCCGCCAACCAGGCGCTTCCACGCGAGTCCAAATGCAACCTTTTTCCCGTTGACGTCAATGATCATGAGTCAGCGTCCTGAACGGCGGCAGACAGAATGATGATGGTGGTCACACGCTCAGAATCTGCAATCTTTGAGCCACCAGCGATCAACGGAACGTTCGGTGCGAGACCGCGTCGATCGAACTGGTTCTGCTTTTGCTCGAAGCCCGTCAAAATGAGCGTTCCGCCGTTGCGTACAATTGCGTCGACTGTCGCACCCTCGCCGCTCGTGTTCGGAAGTTGGACGGACTGCTGATTTGATCCCGATCCCGAGGTGAAGGTCTGAAGCGACTGCAACGTCGACTGGTCGATCGACACCGTCAGATTGATCGAGTTATGGGCGGTTACGCTCGGATACAGCATCAATTTGAATCCGACCTGATCCTGCGATGTAGTGATACCCGGGACCCCACCAGTTCCGCCGGCAGTGGACGTTGCGGGCGTCGTCGCGGACACGTACGAGAACGTCTGGCGCACGTTGTAGTACATGCCATGCCGGTTCTGAATCGACAGCGGGATCTCAGTGGACGTCGATACCCGCCCGACTTCTTGAAGCGCCTGAACGATGGCCTGCGTACCCTTGAACGCGCCACTCGTAATGCTCAGTCCGAACTGCCCAGCGTTGTTGACGCCGTTCTGACCGATTAGCGATACGGGAGAAATCGACGACAACTGGAACCCTGGAATGCTTTGCAGAGCCTTCGTCATCACGGCGTTCCAATCCACTGCTGCCTGGCCAGTGTCAGTTGTGTGCACCTGAATCATCTGGAGACGCACCAGCACCATCTTCGACAGAACTTGCGTCTGGAACTTGATGATTTCCTCTGCCTTGTCGACCGCCTCTTTTGTATCTGTGAGGGTGATCGAACCAACAGCAGGATCCGCCGAGATCGCGCCGGCGCGGGTCATGATCGTCTGGATCGACGCCTTGACCGAATTCACCTCGTTGATGTTTGTCGCTTCGGTCTTGATCGGCGCGTCCTGCTGCTGCGACTGCGTATTCAGCGCGTTCGTATTGTTCGATTGCTGCGTCGACCCGTTAAATGCCGTCGTATAGGACATGGATCCCGGTTTGATGGGGAGCAGCCACGTTTTCGTCACCATCCGGTAAAAACGGATCACGCCCTTCTGGTCGTCGTATTTCCAGTTGATCCCCAGGCGAGTCGCTATAAGGTCGAGGGTGCGCGACAATGCCATCTCGCCCGGTTCGAACTGTACGTCCATCGGCGTATCGATCGATGCCGAGCCCGAATATCCTTGCAACCCACCCAGGCCCTCCCCCGTCGTGGGAATCGGCGGAAGCACTCCTTTTGCCGCCGTCGGCAGAGGTGCCGCCGGCGCCATGCCCGCTCCCTGTCCAGCCCCGGCGGTCTTGAGTTCCTCACTCGATTGGCCGCGCGGCAGTAGGGCCGACGCCGGCAGATAGACGTCGCTGTCGATCTTGACCGGGATACCAGTCGACAACGTAATCCGCTCCGCGGCCACCGGAAGCGACACGCGCCGGCCAGGGAACATCATGTCCGTATTGACATTCTTCTGGAGTGCGCGCGGAAGCACGACGTCGCGACTCAACGCGACGGCCTTCCCCGCGAGAAACGGCGTATCGATCATCTCGTCTCGCTCACGCACTTTTTCCGAGTTTGCGATTTGATCGAACAGTTGCTGTCGTGATTCAGCCTGAATTCTCGAGTTGTCGTCAGTTGCTGCCTTCGTCTCCCTCTCCAAAGTGGGGGATACACATCCCGAAAGAGTCAGGGCGGCTACAAGCGGCGCAAGCACGAGGCGTTTCATCTCACGTTTCATCGGTCTACCTTGGTATCGTCGGTCTTGTCGACCAGGGCGTCATTAAGGCCACGTCGGTATCGATGCTCCTGCAAGGGAGTGGCGGTTCGACGCCCGACCTTTACCTTTTCCTAGCAGAAAGTAAAACACGCCCCAGATGGTTGAACTACGCAGAAACAGCGCCTATTGCGGGCACCTTTCCAGCCGGAATGACGTCGCCACAACTCGGAATATCACTCGAGGCAACCGGTTGACCAGAAATGTGAAAGGGCGCCGTCGGCGCCCTCGTCCTGCGACTTCGACTGCACGCTGCTACCTTTTACACGGCGTCGTCAGAGGTACCACTTGCACCCAGTTATTCGCGTAATAGCAGCCGTGCACGGCAAGGTCGCCACGCTCGGTGGCTTTCAAAGTCGCCCGAACGGCATCGACAAATGACATGTTCCGCCACGTGTACTCGCCAGTGATGTCGATGTCACGATCGACATCCCACTCGGAATTCCAGCCAGCCTCGTGCCCCCAGCGTACGATGAGTTTCCGGAAATTTTCATCGCTCGCTCGAACCGCGAACTCCTGCGTCGATCGAGGAACCGCGGTATCACCGCCGGCCGATACCATAGCGACGGATGAATCATTGGCAACGGTGACTGCAGCTCCGGATGCTGAAGCAACGGCCGCAGCTGCCGCCCCAGGAACGAATGCTTGATTCTTGTGCCCCTGCGCCGCCGCGAACGGCACTACGAGGGCGAGAGCGGCAGCGGCCCCACGCCGCAGTAAAGTCGATTTCTTCATTTCGTCGTAGTCCCGGCAGTGGGTTGAAGCACGACCACGTAGCGGCTGTTCCCCACGTGAGTCAGATCCAGTGTCTTGCCGTCCAGGGTGAGCTCCATCTTCTCCCGTACGGGCATCGTGAATGCGGTCGGATCCGTCCACTTCACGGCAATGTCCGAGTTGTCGACACGATCGACGGCGTACATAGTTTTCGGCGACGTCCGCAGCTTCACCGTCAGGACAGAATTGGCTTCGCTGAGCGTCTCGATCCCAGCCTTCCCATTAATTTTCGCCAGGCCGCCAAGATCCGGCTCCGCGTAAATCAACTTGGCCTCCTTGTCCACCCCGAGATTGCATGCGCCCGCACCCGCCTTACCCAGATCAACAAGCTTGGCGTCGAAATTCGGCTCACGGTCAACCGGCGGAACCGTGATCTTCTTGTCCGCGACGCCCACACCCCACGTAAGCTGGTAGTGCTCTTTCTCCGCGAATACCGCCAAGGTCGAGCGAAGCGAGATCCCGCCGGTTCCGCTCGAGTTATCTCCATTGCTGGAATTCCCGTAGCCGGCAAGCGATGCGAGACGTCGAGCCCCTTCCTCGCGAGAGAGCACACCCGCTTGAACATCCGCCTTGATTGCATCCGCCTTGAACGCCGGTGAATCGGGCGACGCGTAGTTCACCGGAACCTGCGCCGGCTTGCTGTAGACGCGAATCTCGGCGTCGAGTCCATCAGCTCCCGAAGTATCAGCAGTCACATTGATCACACTCGGCGGAACGCCATTTTTTACAAGCCAGTCTCGTACCGCACCCGCGCGATTCTCTGCCAGCGTTTCCATCATGCTGTCGTCGTCGCGCCCCATAATGACGACGCGACTCGCCTTCTTTGCTGCCGACAAAATCTCCGACGATGCAGATCGCTTCGGAACCAGAAGCTTCGAACTGCCGCGCTTGAACTGGACATCGAACTTGTCTTCCGTCGGAAGTTCCGTAGCCCACGAAGCATTGTCCCCAACCACAGGTGTTGCATAGCTATTCGCCTGCATTGCCTGGTGCACGTACACCGGGCGGTTGCGCTGCGTGACGGCGTACAGGCCGTCCATATCGACGTGCGACGCCGGCACCGTCCCAGGCTGATTCACCCGGGACATGTCGACCACGTGCGGCTTGGGACCGTCGTACTCTGCGACCCCGGTCTCCTGGCCTCGCTGGAATACAAAGCGATTCGCGACGAACGGCACGGTGTAGTAGATGCCTTCCTGGTTCGGCTCGAGCAGTTTGTGATCTCCCGCATCGTCGAGCTGAATTACCGGCGCCGTCTTCCCGACAGGGAACTGAAAATAGGTCTTCGAACCATCATCGAACACCTGGCTCGGACGAACGTCAGACCCACCAGTGGTTCGATACGCGAAGTCGTAGTTCTGATTCGATGCCGCCGGCAACGGCGCCGTGGCACACGCGGACATGGCCAGCCCCGAAACAACGGCAACGATGAAGCGCAGTTGCGCGAAGGATTTCAAACTGAGTTTCACGATCTCACCTATGGTATGGCGGCAGCACAAGATCTTTCCCGAGGACGATACTCACGGGAGAACCCGGAGGAACGGTAATCGTCGGCGGAATGTTGTTGTAGCGGTTCAGCACCGACTGAGACGTCTGGACCATGATCTGGCCAGCGGCGTTGAGCGGCGAACTGCTACCCGCATAAACGTTGTTATTGCCACTATTCTTCGGCGTCGTCGCATATGCGATCGCGGCAGGGATGATGGCCGTCGCAAAAATCTGCAGGATGTGGTTGTTCACATCGCCAGACAGACCCGTTGCGCCGCCCGAATCCGCCCCTTGCGAACTCGGCGTGTCCACGCAAACACCATCCGGACGGCAGATACGACCAACCGCAACCTCAATCCGCGACTGGCCAAGACGGATATCCCCGTTGTTCCCGCCGCTGATCGACGACCCCGCGGGAATCATGACCTGCGTGCCAGTAACAGAGTCGTAGACATCGCTGACTACGCGCATCTCGATAGGGCCCGAAAGGTCGCTATCCACCATTCGCGTGGTAACCGCTTGAATGAGGGTATTGCTGCGCACGTAATACTTCGCCGGAGGCGCATACGCTGTTTCAGCCGAGTGGTCCGAAAGCTTCGAGTTGTAATCCGTCAGCCATTGCGAGTTCGCTGTTGCGCCTGTCCCGGGGTTGTTGCCGCTTTGCATTCCGGGCATGTGCTTCAGAATATTGCTCATGTCCGAAGCACTCGCGAGTTCACTCCGCTGGAGGTCGCTCATCTGAGGCGGGACATAACCCGGCGGCATATTCCCCTGAGCCGATCCCGATTGACCAGCATTCGATTTCACCAAGACAGGCGAGTTTCTGATCATGGACTCGCGGTCCGGATCAGCCACGGCTCGACCGCCCTTCGCCCCATTCGAGGCCATCGTCGGTGGTAACGGGGGCAACGCACCAGCAGGAGGTAGCCCCACCGTAGAGGAAGCGGCGCCTGGCGTTTGCGCTGGCGCCACGCCCATCCGACCACTATTCGCCGATTGAGCAGCCAGCAATTCCTGCTGCTTCTTCAGAGCATCTGCCTTCTGCTTGCCTTCCTGAATCTTCTCGACCTGGACACTCTGTTCCGCCGCCGCCTTGTCCCTATCGATAGATGACGGGTCCGCTGCCGGACCGAGCTCGGCAGCATGAGGAGGAGTCGGATTGAATTCGTGAGCATGCACGCTCTTTCCGCCGAACTTGATATACGCGGCCACTAGGACTACCGCGGCAAGAAGAAGCACAATCTTCCAGTGCATGTTCTTCTTGGGCAAGCCTCCGTCGTTGGCTTCCGGATCGATGATCGACTTGTTGGTCATTGAACGACCTTATTGTTCGTGATCTCGACTTCTTCCTTGCCGATCTTCAGCAGGAATTTGTGCATGACCTTCGTGACCTTCAGATACTTCCCGTCGACAACAGGATCGAGTGCCGCATAACGGTTATCCGGCGTAACCCAGAATACTGCCGGCCAATCCTGGATGTTTGCGGGCATCTGGATCCACGTAAACGTGCCGTTGTCGATCACCTGCACAGGTTTGAACGGAGCATTGCCGCTGATCCGGTAGTCGAAGTTCAACTGTTCGACTTCGACGCCGCGCGTCAACGGGTCGATTGCCGTCGGTCCCACTCCAGATGCCTGGGGAGCTGCAGTCGTCGCGAGCGGTTGCAACATCGACGTGCCGGGATATCCCCACGTAACCCGTTGGTACCACTTGCCCACGTCTGATTCCGTCGAGCGCAGCATGAGTTGATACGTGCGACGGTCTGTCACGACCGTACCCGACGTAACAACATCGTCGTACTTCGGCCGAATAAATATGTGGCCCGCAACGCCTGTTTCGCAGTCCCAGGAGAACGAATCGCCGAGGGCAACGCCCTTCACAACCTCACCGGCCTCCAATTGGATATCCGTAACAGCCTTGGGGCGAGTGAGGATCTGATAGGTGTTGTTCGGATCGAAGTCGAAACGAACGAGTCGGGTGTCACCTGGCAACGGAGTTGCAATCAACACCGCATGGGCGCTCAGCGGACCCGCGAGAAACAGAATCGCGGCGAGAATTCTCACAATGAACGACATCATTAAAAGTCCTCAACGCGGGCGAAGTGGGTGATGTAGAGGCCGACGGGATTGCTCGCAATCTCCTCCTCGCTCTTCGGCGCGGAAATCGCGTAGTGGACCGTAATCCGATATTGCTTCGTATCCGGATCGCCCGTACCGCCGCCGGCCACAGTCGTCAAGAAGATGAAGCCGACGCCGTTCTCGCCTGGGTCAACGCTCTTGACGTGAACGACACGTGTGTATTGCGCGTTGAGCGCCAATTTGCCGAAGGGGTTGTCGTCCCTCATCATCTGGGCAAACTCGCCGACGGCCGCACCTCGACAAAGCGCCTGCGCGGCCTTTAGATCTTTCTGCGATGTGTACTGGTCGATGGTGAGCGCTTTTTCCGCCCAATGCCTGAGGAAATAGGAGCGCATGTTGCGATTCGGCGTGAATTGCACAGCGGCGACAGCGCCACCGTTGGCAATCGCACCATCGGCCTGCGGCTGCACCATCCACGGAACGATCGTCTTAAGTGGCAAGAGACGATAGAAATCCGCCGCCATGACGACCAAGCCCAAACCCATGACCACGGCGATGATGAACCATCGCGCGGCGTTGGCCTGGCTTGTGCCGATGATTTCGAAGAATTCGCGCTTGGCCTTGTCGTATGCCGTGACCGGCCCGGCATTTCCCGCCATCAGCGCGTCGACTGGTTTTTCTTTCCGATTGAACAGCATGCTCCCCGCTCCGAGATTTCCTAGCAGGAAGTAAAACATGGGGGCTTAGTGGTCAACCATTCTAAAAGAACGCCTAAGAAGGGGTCCTTTCCCCGTGTGGACTGCTCGGATACCCGATGGTGACGGTAACATTCCTCCTCGACTAACCTCAAAAGAAAAGGGCAGGCCCGTGGAAAAAGGACCTGCCCCGATCGCGAAAGCACTCAGATCAGTTGCGAGAAATTGTTTCCCGGGCCTCCACAATGTCGTCGACCGTAAGACTAGCTTCCTCGCCATCCAGCATCCTCACGGCACACTGGTTCACAGCTTCCTGAAGGATTGCGTCGACGTTTGCAATCGACTCCCCTTTCAGGGCATCCACCACGCGAGCCACGAAGCTGTTCAACGGCTCGATGCCTCTTTTCTCCAGCCAGCCCGAAACGTATGTCTCGATACCCACTTCATCAGGAAGATCGAAACGTACCTTCTCGGTAAAGCGGCCGCCGCGCATCGCAGCCTCATCGATATCGTCCACGAAGTTCGTGGCTGCGACGAAAACGATATCCGGTGTTTTGCCTGCCGCGCCGTCCATCGAGACCAGGACCTTGTTCGTCAGGGCAGAGACGCTGGACATCTGGCGGTTCCGGAGAATATCGTCAGCCTCATCCAAGAATACGATCACCGGACGAATGTCCTTGGCCTCGCGAATCAGCTTGTCCCACGACGACGGATCAGCCATCAGCGTACTGCCGGTGGTCTGCAAGAACGCCCATCCCGTCGCCTTTGCCAGAGCCCGAGCCGCTTCGGTCTTGCCAGTTCCCGGAGGACCATAGAACACGATGCCAGTCGGCGCTTTGCCGCCCATCTCCTCGATCTGGCTGATTTTGGACATACGGGTTGCGATCGCCTTCAGACGCTTGCTCGACGTGACCGATAGGATGATCTCGTCCAGCCCTTTCGTATTCTCCGGGATCTTGCCTGCGCGACCTTGCAGAGATCGCATCGCAGCCATCAAATCGTCGAAGTCAAAGCTATTCCGATTGGTCTTTCGCTTCACTTCCCGAATTTGCTCACCAACCGACTGAATGCGCTTGCTTGAATAGCCGACCCAACGCTTGGCTGCACGTTCCACTGCTGCTTGCGGAATTTCCACATACGGCACATAACGCTTGAGCGAGGCATCGAGAAGTGCGAGACGGGCAGGCTCGTCCGGCGTCGGAACTTCGATTTTGAAATCGAAACGTCCTTCCCGCATCCCGGCCGCGTCGAGCTTGTCGAGGTAGTTCGTTGCTGCAACCACGACGACACGATGCGCACGGACGTCCACCAGCTCCGTCAGCAGTGCATTCGTGATCTTCCCTTCCTCACCGCCGGCCTCGGCCATTCCAGCCCGGTCGACGAGCAGACTGTCGGCTTCGTCAATGAAGAGCATGCACGGAGCGTGTGCCTTCGCGTCCGCAAACGCCTGAACGATGCTTTCCGTCGTCTGGTTCTTCCAACGGCTGGCCACGTCGCTGTTTCGCAGCTTGATCAGCGGAAGCTTGAATTCCCCGGCCAAGCATTCCGCAAATTCTGTTTTGCCATTCCCCGGCTCACCGTGCAGAAGGATACCGTTGCGCGGATCCTCGCCCTCCGAGCGCTTCGCCAAAATGTCCGACACAGCGCCGCGGAGACGATCTTTCAGATCCTCCATCCCCACGAGGCTATCAAGCGTCTTTCTCGGAGTCGCAACCGGAAGATGCGGCAGCGGCGTAGAGCCTGTTTCCTGCGGATTGTTCACGACCATGGCGCGCTCCCGACCATCAGCGGCTTCAGGAAACTTCCGGGCCAGCCACGGGTAGACCGAAAGAATCGGCAGAAAACCTGCGAACCCCCAGAACTCCCCGGCATCCGCATGACCCGACATCAGCGCGATCCAGCTAAACGCAAAGACAGTGATTGCCACGTAAGCGATAGCCCGGAATCGAATAGCCGCAAGTCCGAGGACCACAATGACGACCGACGCGACTCGGCCGTACAGAACCACGTCATGCGCCGATTGGTTCGACGTGAGCAGCTGCCACGTCTCCCAGGCCCATGCAATCGCTGACAGGACCGCGAACGCCAGAAGGGCGATGACCGCCAGGCCGAGAAGCGTATCGAGAGGGTTCGATCGACGATATTGCCCGTTCATCATTCGCCTCCATGCGCCGGCGAACGAGCCGAATCGAAGTGAACTTGGGCGCTGCGTGACGAATGGTCCACGTTCAGGCTGGTGTTGTAGTACCAGCCATAACAGGCAAGCGCAGCAAACAGAATGGTTCGGTAGAGGGTGGTCATGTTTTCGATCTCCTTACCCCCTAATGTACGTGAAGGCGATACGGAAACAAGCCCCCACGAGTGACTAGAAGAGAAGGCGGTAGATGAAGGGGATCGCTTCCAAGACGGTCCACAAGATGAGCCCACCGATCCCCACGAGAAAGACAACGGGCTGCTCAATAAGCGTCCGCGCCAGCGTTACGCCGATCGCACTTGGGACGGACTCCCGAACCATTGCGTGCAACTGGCTTTCCCTCGCATCCCATTCCTCTTCGGTATCCGGACCCGCGCGAAGCATGTGCAGCGTTTCCACAAATGCTTCTCGAAAGGTCCTCTTCGTCTCGCGTTCATCGCCTTCTGCCCCGGTGGTGCTCATGCCATTCCTTTCATGTCCCTATCAACAGGTCGAAAAATTACCGCTTGGACGTACTGCCACCGCGTGCTTGCGCCATGGTTGCCCGAACACCTCCGCCCGAGGCCATCGTGTTTCTGGACCCGCTACTCCCACCGCCACCACGGGCCCCGCCACCGCCACCCCGAATCCGGTTTAGCGCAGCCTGGCCGGCCGACTGGAGGCCTTGACCGGCCGCGCGAGCACCTTTACCCGCAAGCTGACCCGAGCGCTGGGCGGCCGAACCAAGGCCCCTATGCGGCCCCCAGTTCTTCACGCTAGTCCAGGCGCTAAAGCCCATGCCAACTCGCGAACCGCCTTGGAGCAGGCCCATCGCAATGCCGTTGATTTCCGACATCATGTAGGCGATCACCAGAGCGAGTACGACCAGGACCACATACAGAATGACGTTCGTGGCCGTCGCCCCCTGCGCAACGGTCGTCATGGTGGTCATCAAGGTGTTGGTCATCTTGATCATGATTGCGCCGACGATCTGCATCATGCCGGCGCCAATCATGTACTTCAACCACCCATCGAACAGGAAAGTGGTGTACGGCATCAGGAGCCAAGGCACCATCACGGGCGCAACTGCCAAGCCGATGTATACCTTCATCTGCGAGAGGATGTAATTTCCTGCCCACAACGCCGCGGCGCCAGCCACAATCACGGTCGTCGCCAATTTCAGAATCACAATTGCGAGACCGGCGAGAATCGAGCCGAGATCGAAATCACCGATCGTATGGAAGAGCGATGAAAACCAGTTGCTCCCACTCGACCCCGACGACGTCGAGCTTCCGTCTGCACTTGCCCAAAGACCGGAGATCGCGGTGAAAAAACTCTTGAAGCCACCGGACAAATTCGTACCGGCGCCAAACTGGTTCGAAATTTTGGAGAAAGTCTGCGTAAGCGCGTTCTGCGAACTCGAATTCAGGCACGCCATCACAATGCCGAGCATTAGGATCTGGATGATGATCTGCGCGAAGACCTCACCCAAGGACTCGCCCTTTAGCATTCCAGTGATCGCGGTCCAGACGAACATCACGCTGAAGAGCACCCACTCCAGTTCGGCACCATCCGCAGCCAAGGTACCGCTCATATTGCTGAAATTTGACTGAATCGTGCTTTCCAGTTGATTCAGATCATTCGTCACCTGAGAGACGAAACCCGAGTCCGCCGCGGAAATCGAAATCCCGGACGAGCCTGAGCTCTGCGCGAAAGCCGAGATCGCGAAAAGCATGCACGCGATAAACGCCACGACCGATAGCAGCCAGAATCTCCCGGCTCGGTCGGACGATCTTTTCGATGATATTTGCATACTCATGCTGAACATACCGGCTTCCTTTGAGACATTTCGCCTAACCGCCACTCACCCGCCCACGCACCAGGCGGGCCCCTTCAGTTCGTCGATCCGCTGCCGGAGGTCCTATAGATTGGCGAACCGTTCCTCAAGCCGTTGACCAATGAGCTCATGTTTCCGTTGTCGGTACTGATGGTCTGGTCGATCGATTGAAGTGCATCGTTGTTACGCTGCTTCGCGATAGCCTTGTTCATTTCTTCCACGGCTTTCGCGCTACCGTTCGTCGACTGGAGCTGCTGCATCAGTTGGGCGTTCTGCATGACAACCCGGTTCATCTGCTGGTTCATCAACTGCATCGACTCGTGGATGCCCGATGTTGTCGGGATCTGCGATTGCCACTGCTGCGCCATCGCATAGTCCTGCTGGATGGCATTAAGCGTATTGACCTCGTTCTGCGCACGAATCTGCGCAGCACCAATGCCGTTCTGGATATCCTGCTTTTGCTTCGCCATAAACTGATCCCACGTCATGTTGCTCAGCTGGGCGGCCGAGAACTGAGTAGCGATCTGGTTCGACATTCCGGACAGGTTTCCGTACAGCGAATTCAGCGAATTAATGTAGCCGTTGATATTCGTCAGATTGAGGTTGCCCACGCTCTTCAGCGTGTTCAAAGCCTCCGGACCGATCGATGCGAGTTGCTTGACCTCATTCTCATACTGCAGGATCTGTGTCGAGTACTGCTGTGCTGTCTTGAGAACAGACTGGACCGTTTGCGCCGCCGTTATCAGGTTTTGCGCGTAGTTCGACGGATCGAAAACAATGTACTGGGCATACGACCCCGTCGAAGCAAACATCAACAGTACAGCACCAAAAATCTTTTTCATGGCATTTCCTTTCTTATCGTGTGAGAACTACTGCAGGCCGTTGATCAACGACTGACTATTCTGGTTGTCCTGCTGAATGGCGCCATTGAAAATAGTCCGTGCCGCAGCGTCCTGATTCCTTCTACCCAGTTCATCGGCCTCGCTATTCGCCTTGAGTGCGCCATTCTTGTCGACGAGCATCTTGATGATTTGCGAGTTCTGCATGAGCACTCGGTTCATCTGGGTATTCAGCAACTGGACATCTTCATTCGTTCCCATCGTGGCAGGAATTCGAGACTGCCACTGCGCTGCCATCGCGTAGTCGTTCTGCACTGTTTGGAGCATCGCGGCTTCGTTCTGAGCACGAATTTGAGCCGACTGGAGCCGGGCCTTGATCGCAGCTTGCTGAGATGCAAGATATTGAGGCCACGTCTGTCCGGACAGTTGCGCTTCCGTGAAACGGTTGTTCAACGCAGTCGACACATTCTTCAAGTCGCCAACGACGTTCTGCAGGCTGGACACGTAATTGTTCACACCCAGCAGATCGGCAACGGTGGCCCCGCCCAACGCAGCAAGCTGCTGCGGATTGATCGCCGCCAACTGCTTGACTTGCATCTCGTACTGCTGGATTTGCAACGCATACTGTTGCCCCTCCAAGATCACTTTCTGGGCGGTCTGCGCGGCTTTGATTACGTTCTGCGAGAAATTGGTCGGATCGAACACCAAACCACCCGTGAACACCGGCATACCGCCGGCATAGCACGAACCCGAACACAGGACGGCCAAGAAAGCTGCAACGACTTTATTCATTTTTAGCGACCTCTCCCAAGCGCACCATTTCCTCGATGTACTGCTCTTCCCAATCCGGAACCAGCTTGGCGCGGAATTCCTTGTATTTCTGAATCGCGAGCTGATCCGACCGAAGGCAGGCCAGCATCTCCGGCGGAAAACGGACGTTTGCCATGCGCGACATACCCTCCGGATTCACAAAGTAGTACTGCACCTTCCGCGTCGCTGTCCGGATGCGCTCGATCTGCTCGTCGTTGAGCTGGAACTTGTTGCGATACAGGTCCAAGTGGGCCATCACACTCGGGTTCGGCAGGAAAATCCGGTTCTGAATGTTGTCGATGATCGTGGTGAATATGTCGCTGTCAGCGATTTCCTTAAGCGACTGTGTAGTCATCCCGACTATTGCGTTTTTCTTGGCGAGTGTGCGCAGCCAGTTGTCGAAGCGCTCACGCAGCTTCTTGTTCTTGAAGAGATACCAGACCTCCTCGAGGTATATCAGAGTCGGTTTGATCCCTTGCTCCGGATCAAGAACCAGCATCTCATCGATGCAGAAGAACGCGTAGTCGATAAAGACGGGGGCCAGGATCTCATCCTCGAGCAGCCCTCCCATCTCAACGTCGGTGAAAGAGGACAGCTTGAAGTCATCCTCCGAGCTATCGAAATGCGGATATGTGCCACCGTCCTCAAGCCAAGGCTGCAACTCCTTGTACAGGTCGTTTGAAATCGCCTTCATGAAGTCCGCGAGGCGCGACAGTCGCCAGTTCTCCGCCGGCTGATCGGCCAGCATGTTGAGCGCCTTGTTCATGTCGAGCTCGTCTTCGGTCTTCCACTCGTACTGCCGAAGAGTCACAATCAACTGCAACCAACGCATCAGCCATCCTCGCTTAGTCGGATCGTTCACGACGCGCAGGGGATTCATGCGAGGTGCCTTGCCCGTGCTGGGGTTCATGTCGATATGCTTCGCGCCCTGAAGACCCGAGGCGACATAGCACGAATAGTCCTTATCGAAGATCAGGACATTGCACGGGTGATACTTGAAGAACTGCGAAATCAGGAAATTGAGCAGCGTCGTCTTACCCGAACGTGACGGGCCCACCACGAAGAAGTGAGGCAAGTCCCCTTGGTGGAAGTTGTAGTTGAATGGAACGTTGTGCTCGGTCGGCAAAAGTGCCAAAGCCGGAATCGGCCGCTGCAGTTGCCCCGACAGGTGCGAGTTTCGACGTTCACCGGTCCGAATCGCGCGGAGTTGTGCCAGATCCGCGAGATTCCCCACGTTGATGAAGCCCCATCGGACGATGTTTGCCCATTGGCCCGGCAAAGTCGCCGTGAACGCCGAAAGCGCGTACATTCGCTCGCGAACCACCTTCGCACCGACAGCGGTGCGCATCGTGCTGCCGACGTCTTTCAGCGTCTGCTCCATCTCTTCTTCGGTATCGCCGTAGCAGAGAATGGTCATGTTGTAGTGCCCGTAGGCACGGTCGAGCGCCGTCAGATCTTCCAACGCAGACGACGCGTCTTCAGCCAACGCGAGTTTACCGGCATCGATCTTGTCCGATTCCGTCTTCGTCATCTGTTCCACCAAATGCGTCGTCCAACGCTTGGTGCTGGCCATGAAATGGTCCTGCGTGGCCTGGATGTACTTTTTCGCCCGTTCGTTGCCCCAGAACTCAAAGCACTGGCTGACGGTAATTTCACCGTCAATTTGCAGTAGCGGATCAGTCACGCCCGGCGCGATGATGTTCGGCCAGTTCTTCACGCTCATGGCGCCCACGTAGCGCGTGACGTCACCCTCGAACTCAAGGTGCTTCTTCTTCCGTCGAAGCGTCGAGTCCGGCAGGTACGTATTGAGGTACACCGGAATATCCGGGATTGCCACGCGGTGGTGATCGTTCGGCGGGCTTACACGCTGGTGCATGAACGTCATCAACTCGTTGCTCTGCAGTCGGCGGAAGCCGAGCGAGTTCACCGTCGTCTCGAACTCTTCGAGGATCTGGCGAAAGTGAGTTTCGTGTGCGTCAAACTGCTCGAACGCGAGCGCCGCGTTCTTCTTCGCCGAAGTGGCGGAGAACAGGATCGCACTCAAGGCTTTGAGCATCCCAACCTTGTGCCGATCCATGTGATTCGTCAGCTTGTCGAAAAAGCCACCCGAGCCACCGAGATTGCGGTAGACCACTGCAAAGTAGTGCCGGTTCTCGTACTGCCGCTGGCCGAACAGGTGTTGTTTCCACGACAGATCCAAGAACTTGCCGATCGCCGTCGGGAAATCAGCGTCCGGATAGTACTCCGTACGACGGCGGTCCATGATGGACCAAACCAGGATATGTTCATCAAATCCCTTGAGAGCTCGCTCAAAGTTTTCGACAAACCCATCCGTTTCGATCGGGAGACGGCCCTCGGCATCAATACCCGCAACCTCGTACACGACCATCATCGATCCGTCGAGGTTGAACACCATATCTGCGGCGTTCATACCCATCCACGGTACGAGTTCCGAAAAACTCTTTACCGATTTCAGATATGAGCCGAGGACTGCCTTGATACTCAACATAAGATGTCACGCCCAAAGCCATGCGGCCGTTTGACTTTCGATTTCCGATCGATCCGGACCCAGGGGTCATAGACGTCGGACTGTCGGCTGTACTGCGTGTAGATCAGGAAGATGTTCTCGTCACGCTTCGTCAGCCACACCAGGAAAAGGTGCACTGCTACACAAAACGGGAAATACAGCCAGATCCGCCACACTCCCAACATTGCGATCGCGATCGCCAGGTGGACTTTTGCGAGGCGCTCTTCCACCCCGGCGATCGTCTTGATACGCATCAGGGACGAGTGGATTACAGTAGTTCGAGGTTCGTAATCCATCTCATCCCCTTTACGCGCCCGAGCAGCCGCTGCCCGTGCCGCCGCCGTCCGTCTGAATCGCGCCGAGCCATGTTGCCGCCTGCAGCGCGATCGAGATGCCGACGATCACGGCGAGACCACGACCGACCCATCCACTGACTTCGCCAGCCGCCCACATGATGCCGAGGATCACCACGATGATCCCCGAGATCGCGTAGCCGACCTGGCCCGTCATGAGGTTGAAGAAGTCGCACAGGATGCCGGTAATCGGCAGCGTCAGCGTCGCAAAAGCCTGCGACGACGAGACCAGCGCAACAGCCAGCATCGACCCGAGTACGACCCTACGCTGCTCGGGCGAGGTCGCCTTGATCGCCGCCGAGCATCGGGACATCAAACGTTTCATATCTGCTACTCCTATAGATGAGAGTGGTTTTGTACTCTTTCGACTGCCGATCAAAGCCGTCGACCTTTACTACTTCTGCCACGATCCGGTCGTCGCCGACCAACTTCATGAAGACCATCACCTGGAAAGCACTGGCAATTCGAGCCTGAATGCCTTCCCGGCTATCCGGAGCATCGGCAGATTGCGCCACCATGTCCTCGAAGCGATTCAGGCCTTCCGCACCGTTATTCGCGTGCAATGTCACCAACGGACCTTCGTGGCCGGTATTGGCCGCCTGAAGAAGGTCGTTTGCTTCAGCACCGCGCGCCTCGCCGAGCACAATTCGGTCAGGGTTTTGCCGCAGCACGCTCTCCAGCAGGCGTTTAGCGGTAACCTTGAGCTGCGGGTTGATCTGCAACCGCACGTTGTTCGGCGACTTGACGACGAGTTCCGGAACCTGCTCGATGGTGATGATTCGGTCGTCGGGCGGAAAGCATCCCAGCAGGGTGTTAGCGAATGTTGTCTTGCCCGAACCCGTACCTCCGACTATCGCGACGCCGAGACGACGACGTACCGTGTCCACAAGAATGTCCGCCACTTCCTGGGGCAGAGCGCCCTGCTCGATCCATTCGGACATGGCCTTGACGACCATGTTGTTGCGACGAAACGAGATGGTCGGACCATCGACCGCGACCGGCGGGAGTGTTGCTTCCACACGAAAACCGGGGAGCTTCGTACTCACGATCGCGTCTGCCGATTCGTTGCTCACCTGGATGTCCGAATTGGAAGCGAGAAGCGTAATGGCGGCCTCGATCTGGGCGGCCGAGATCTTCGCCCCGCTGCAGAACTTCTTCCCACCCTGCTGAACCCAGACATCGTCCGGGCGGTTGATCATGATGTCCGTCACGGTCGCGTCATCGAGCCACTCCCGGATCGTGCCCAAACAGTTCATGACCATTTCGAGCAGACTGTTTCGGCCACTACTGCGGCCATCTCTCTTCAAATCGCTCATCGCTGTCCTCATTTTGACGACGCGTTACAGCCTCGCCCTATTCAGTCATTGCGTAATCTACCCAAGCTTCCTGTCAGGAACTACCCGGAAACGCAACGTAAAGCGGGGGGGTTTCCTCCCGACAATTGCTCAGGAACCGAAAATGCGCTGCGAGTTGGAGAGCATCACCGCCACAGGAAGGGCCATCACGAGCGCCCAAATCGGCACAAACAGAGGCGTCACCGGGATAGGTGCCACGAGGTACATCACTGGGAAGAAAACGATCCAGAGAAGCACGTGCGCAGCCAGCGAGAATGCGCTGGGATTCTGATAGGCAAATTCGGCAAGCTTTTTTGCACGGGTCATATAGCCGTCGACCACGCACGCGATCAGGAAGGGACCAACGAAAGCGAGCCAGTGCCACACGATAAACAGGCGGATCATCATCCCGTAGAGATTGATTACCATCGAACCGAAGTACGAGTTTGTGACCGTTCCAAAGTGCTTGAGCGCTCCGCTCAGGGCATGTGCCTTCCTGTAGTCAGCTTGTGAAAAGTGAGTTTTGTTCAGGTCCGCGATGAACCCGGATTTCACGAAGGCGGTGCCGTAGACACTTTTTGCACTGTCGACAATAGTCTCGGTCTTTTCATCCCCGAAGACCGCCCTCGTCATCTCCACCTCGCGCGAGATCCGGTCAAGACCGTCTTGTACCGAGACGATCGCCGGGACGGCAAGGATCAGCACCAGTGTCAAGAGGATCCAAAACTTAAGATGTATGCCCCACTTCATCACTGCCTCCCAAGTGCTCGAATATCCAGCGAGCCGCCCGGCAGCTCACTGACCCGACCGATGTCCTTGGCCGTCATAATCCGACTGCACAGCAGAAAGCGATTCCCGACGAGCACATCAGGCTCCGCCGGCGGGACACGGACGAATCGCACTTTCTGGAGGCCAAGGCGCCTTGCCCACGAACCAATGGGTTCCTCGAAAGGCGGCCATACCCGGCGGTTGCCTGCCTCATCGAAACCAACGGCGCTGTACTCCATGGCAACGTCAGCAGAGAGCGCCAAAGATTCGAGAAATGCAACCATCGAATCGGTACTTCTCCGTGAAGTTTCATAGACCTCTACGAAGCGCTCGATCGCGCGCTGGATCGCCTCTTCCACCAGCGACATACCCACCGCGCCCGGGTAGCGATCAGACAGGATTTCGCAAAACTTCAGGGCCGACTGCTGCAGCGTCGGCCACTGCAAGAAAATCGGTTTGGCCGCGGCCTTTCGCTCGGTCGAACGAAGCACACTCGACAGGATCACATCACCCTGCTTGCAGATGCTGGACACCGGCACTTCCACGGCGCCCTTCGTTCGCCTACGAAATTCCACGCATGACAGATCGATAACCTGCGATTCCATAACTCTCTTTCAACCGATTTAGTGTGTCCGACTCGTCACAAAACGAGCTTCGGAATGCGTCCCTTGACAACCGTCCCGCGGTTCCAAACGGCCATGTAATGCAAGTCCGGCAGTTTGCTCATTAACGTGATGGGGAACAGGTCGACCAATTCCTCGGATACTGTCTCGCTGATCGACCCGCCGAATTCAATACCGTGGTCCTCAGTCTTCGAATTGCGTCCGTGGCTGCGCGAAATCTTCTTGATGTATGTTTCGCCAATCTTCTCGGCGATGATCTTTTGCGTTTCTTCGTCCTGCGTAGCGCCCGCAATCAGGTTGTTGAAGTTGCCGATCATCCGCTTTGCCTTGACCTCCGAACCGAGCTTGTCGGAAAGGTCGGCGAACGTTTGGCCGCAAGCGATGATGTCGAGGCCGGCACCACGGCCTTTGTTCAACTCCTGAATCACCGGCTCGCACATGACATCGCCCCACTCGTCGATCAAGACGACGATGCGGGATTTTTCCTTGATGTTCTTGTCATAGTTGTATCGTTCACCAGCAACGGCCTGCATATCGGACAGGAGCGCTGCCGCGATCGAAGAACCCACTTCGGGATCGCTCAAAGAGTCGAGCCCTGCGTAGAAGATGTACCCGCCGTCGACGATCTTTTTCGTGTCGAAGATCGGCCGCGGATCGTCGATATCGTCGTAATCCGGGCTGAGTAGCCCTTCGAGCTCGCCAGCCGTGAGTTTGGTCAGCAAAGGCAGCAACAGCACCATCATCTTGGCGAACCATTCACGGTTCGAGCGCACGGTACTGATCAGGCCTTTGATTTGACGTGGCTGATCGTTGAGCGGGATTTCGGATTCGAAGAACTCCACGTAGGCGCGCAACTCGGCTGAAGCGCCGTCCATATCGTTGTTCTTCTTGCTTTCCGGTTTGTTGAATTTCGCGATCGCGGGCGCCACTTGCGCTTCCCACCCCGGGACGTTGTGCCTGAAGAAGATACGAAGCGCCTTTTCCAGCAACTTTTGCGCGCCATTGAGGTTCTGGATCGCATCGAGCAATGAAGACCAGGACGGCCTCGTGCCCGTATAAATCAACGCCTGGGCGACGTGATTGACCTGCATCCACACAAACGAGCGGAATGATTCGTCCCCGTCGCTGGGGATAAGTGACGAGATTCGCGACGCCACTTGAGTCTCCCGGTCCCAGTTCTTGAGCGTGTCGATACGCACGGACTCCGACGGAAATGCCGGATGGAACGTGATGACCTTCTCCGGTCGCCCCGACAGAGTGCCGGCGTTCTTCGCGATCTCCTTCAGATCGTGATCCCCTTTCGGGTCAATGATGATGATCGTGTACCCGCGCAGGGCAAGCTGATAAACGAGCAGGCTATACAGCGTCGTCTTAATAGCGCCAGTAGTCGCCAGCACCGCGGTGTGGCCCTGCATCGCCGAAAGCGGCATCAACATGTCCGTCTCTTCCGCGAGCCCGTGGATCCACTGGAGGCCTTTCGCGTTAGTGGGGTCGAGCTGCGGTCCCTTCAGGCCGCGAGCCTTGAGAAACCACTTCGGCGGATACACGGCCGCTAGATCCCGCTTCATAATCTCGGTTGCCTGTTGGGTATGACTAGGCTCCCAGCGATAACCCCAGCCAAGCCACAGGTTGTCCCCGAACTTAGGAAGATTGACCCGAACAATATCGGCCTTCAGAAAAGTGAAGGGCTTGCCCGCAAGATTGGCTTTGAAGTTCCAGATGCTCTGCGTTTGTTTGGCTCGCCAAAGCATCATTGCGGCTGAACCTGCACCCATCCATACGAATGCGTTTGTGTGAACATCAGACGCTAATGCGATACCCGTCATCGAGGCAAGCGATACGCCCCACGCGACCGCCGATCGTGCCTCATAGGTCGGCCGGAATAAATTCTGGTAGTTGATGATCATTGGATGATCTCGAGATACTGAACGGCGTGTGACGCCAAGACGAGGCACGGAGTGTCTTTATCCGAGCCCGGTAGCTTCCGATGGTGCTGCTTCTTTCCCGGATTGGAGGGGTCAACGTAGAGCATGTTCAGGTAATCGAGCTCCTCAATAACGGCCGGCAGTGGGGCGCCGAGCGTTCCCGCGTATTTGAAGCTCACGCACAAGCCATCGCGGTCGAGCAAGAACTTGTCGTTGAACTCACCCGATCGATAGTCCGCAATCAAATGCCCTAACGTTTCGCCAAGGAACGGCTTCAACTTGCGACGGAATTGCTCGGGCAAAAGCTGGACGTATGAGAACTCGGCCTGCTCGGCTGGTGCCGGGAGCTTGGCTTGTGCAGCAGCATCTTGCTTCTGAGCGGCACCCCGATTCCCGGCGCCCGCCGACGGTGGAACTTCCTTTTGCGCGACTGCTGCGCCGTCATCCCCGCCCGCCCGCACTTTCTTGCTGACACGCCCCTCCTGCGCCGCTCCTGAATCGGCACGCCTCGGCGTACTTGCCGCGATGCCGGGCGTCCCGTTAGCGCTTGCAGCCTGATCCACCTTAGCCACCTCGCCGTCCGGTTTTGCAGCGGGTGGATTTGCACCCTCTGCCACACGCTCCGCGGTCGCCTCTTCTGCCGTCCTCTCGCCCAATTCCGTCGGATCCAGCGTCCGCATCGCCGACCGGGACTGAGCTTGTTGTTGCATCAGTGACGTTAGACGATCCGGTGTTTTTCCGGCCGGTGCCGGAGGTTTCGGACCCTCGCCCGGAGTGGAGATGGCCTCAGCTGGCGCGGGAGTCTGCGGAGACGCCGGCACTGGAGACGCCGGAATAGTTGGTGTCGCCACAGGCAATTGCGAAACGCTTCCGCCACTCGGGGCTGCGACCGGAGCAGCAACCCCGCCCGCCAGCGCGGTAGGTAGCGGCATTACCTCGATGTCGCCGAGCAGGCTGAGCGGGTTGACGAGCTTTGTCGCGACGTACTCTTTTCCGTTGGGGAGGACGACCTTCCAGTACGGATCGCGGTCCACTTTTGCCGCAAAGACCTTCGCGTTCAGCAGGGCCTCCGCGAGCGTGTTTGCCTCCGTCGGCACACCCTGAGTTCCCTTTTGAGCAATTTCCCGCGACAATTCCTCGGCAGCCTTCTTCCAGATCACGAACAGCCCGTCCGCCCCGAACCACACGCGGCCGCCATCCTGGTTGATCTTCCACTTGCCATCTCGGATAAGCGTCCGCATCGCCTCGAGCAGATGGGGTTCAAGATGGTTACCCACGACCATCGTGCCGTAGTAATCCGGCCGAACCGCCTTGTCGCGATCCAGGACGCGCTTTCGAATGCGCGCGACGAGCTCGGCAACGGAGTTTTCGTTGTCTCGGGCCGCACCAGTCGCAACGGAGAACACGATCGGAGCGATCGCCGGCGAACCGGCTTCGAGGTATTGGAGACAGCGATCGGGAACGATACGACTGATCATCGCCGACACCTCGCCCTTTGCTGATGCGGTCTCAAAGCGCGGTTCGGGTTGCCAGGAAATGTGATACCGGTCAATGCCGCCTTCACTACACCACCGATGCAAAGGGAGCAGGTACTTGGGCCATTGAGCGCCATCGGGCCCACTGACGATCAAGGACGCAAGCGGCCGGTGCAACTCTGAGCAGACCCCGGCCAGGAACGCTGCGTAGCGCCACCGCGGCTCGAGCTTATGACGACGCTCCACTCCTTCGGTCGGGGTGAAAATCACCCCCTCAGAGGCCTGCAAGCAGTAGAAGCCCATCTCCAGCGACAGACGGAACAGGCCACCGGCGCCCGTGTGCGTTTCTTGGCGAGAAGCTGGAAGAAGGTGGATGTACTCGGCAAGGTTCCGAATCACCGACAGGTACATGTCGGCGAAATCAGCATCGGTCCCCCCCGCCACGGTGCGAATCCGCGCAACCATGGCGGACTGGCTTTCCACAATGCTATCGACCGGCAGGACCTCAATGCCCGGATCGATAGGGGGATAAACGGGAATACGCGACGCTACCGTGTCCACACGAACTTTAGACGCAGCATGCCGTTGGAGAACAACCGGCGCGACAGCCGGGGCTTCCTGCGACGTCTCGTCCGATCGGCCTGTCAGCCGCTGTAGGATTTTTTTGAGCATAAAAAAAGTCTATGCTCTGCCACCTACCCGAGAAAGCGCGAAACGTTCGTCAAAAGAACAGGCTTTCCTCGCCTTACGCTTCTTGACAGAAATCTGAGACGGATTGTCTAGCCCCCTCACCAAGATTCAACTATTCTTCCTGATGAGAAAGAAGATGCTTACAACTTCCGAAATTTGATGCAGAATAGTGGGAGCTGCGCGAGCAGCCGGAAACAATCACTTACCCCGCTTGATGGAATGTCGCAAGAACGCGGTTCCTGTGGCGCTTTCGAGATCCGCCGAAGTTCCCGTTGTTGCACACCGGGCACATCACCGGTTCGTTTCGCTCATGCACATGATGGGATGAGCAGCAGGCGCACTTCGTGAACCGAAGATCGCCCGTCTCGAACCCGCGCACTAGAATCAGCGCCCGCTCGAACGAGAACTCAGAACTCTTTTCCGGTTCGGAGCTTTCAAGAAAGAATGCGTAAGCTTCGATCAGGGAGTCGATGTGGTGAGCTCCGAGTTCGCAGAGGCGTATGTAGGCTTGAAGGATCAGGCTGCCTTTGAAGCGCCAGCCTGGCTTCTGCAAGAACGCGTAGTCCTGCGCCGGAGACATGCCCGGCTTGGGTGTACGACCGGTGAGCTGGGTAAAGATTTCGCGGAAGGTCTGGATGTGCACACCGCCACGAGGAGACAGTAGTGCCTGCATCGTTTTGGGACGGGCGCCGAACTCGCACAGCCGCTTGAGCCTCTGCTCGTGCTCGATGTAGAAGCGAAGCTGCAGATTTTTCATGATCAGCCGCGCAGCGCAATGACGTTCTGGACGGTGGACTTCGGCGCCGACTGAACGGTCACAACCTTGAGGAGATCCGTGAACTGGTTGTCCACGAAAATTGCCTGGTTTGCATCCTTCACCTTCTCAATAAGAACTTCGAGCGGGGTCGAGAGAAGGACATCAACGGCTTCGCTGCTCAGCTTGTAAACGAGCATGGCGCGCGTCTGATTCATGCGAACCGCGTTCCAGCGATTCTCGACAGCCTTTACGTTTTCAAGCGCGGCAAGCTCAAGAATAGGACACATTTCTGAAACCCTCGATCGTGGTCACTGGTCGATAACCTTTACTTAACATCCTTTTTTGGGGAAACAACTTCTTGCCAGGAAGTGTTCCTGACGGGAATCTACCCAAGTCCGCGATGGAATGCAAGCGTCAAGTCCTTTATGCTCGTCAATGTTAGGTACCGCACTCGACAAGACTCAAGTTCTTCCTTACCGTGCCGTTAACTGTTGGTCGATTTCGGACGTCGGCGAAATTGGGCGATCCGACGACCTGGACAGAAAATTCGCATGTGCAGAGGGCTTGACAAAAACGCTTGACAAAATGGATTCAGGGGTATCCGCCCTCGACTTTGTCGTCCGGGGTAACTGACCTGCGGCATAATACTCAGCAGAAAACTCACTTTTTGGGTGCGCCACCATGGAAAAGAGCGGCATCGACGCCGTCAGGCAGACGTTCGGGAAGCGTCTGCATACGATTCTTGACGCAAGAGGCCTTCCGACTACCGGTTTTGCCCGGAGTCGGTACATTGCCGACTTAATTGGGGTCACATCGCCGACGGCATATAAGTACTTGTCCGGCGTGTTCGTCCCGAGCTATGACATCCTGATCGAACTGTCGAGACGTCTAAACGTCACGCCCGACTACCTGATCGGCGTGGGAAGCGTGAACAGCTACCTCCTCTACGATCCCTCCGGGCACAACCCGATTCAGATGTCTTTGCCCGAACGCATCAAGGAATTTTCGACCATTGGTTGGATCGGGCTGTTCTTCTATTGGAGCGTTTCCGCCCGAGAGGCAATGGATCTCCTCCAAGCCGGTGACAAAGTTGTCTACACGACCCAGAATCTGGGACTTGAGGCCGATCGGCATTACATCGTCCAATATGATGGATTGATGTACATCGCCAAGCTAAAGGCCTTGGTCACTCAAGCGGATGGCGCTTCTCAGTGGGAGTTCTCTTTCGAGGACAACACCGTGATACAGCTGGCTCAGTCGGACATTGGCTTTGGATATGCCGCCCATCAGGCGTCTCAAAGCCTCCACGTCATCGGATCGCCGGTGTATCGCCTGCCTGCTGGGCATGCTTTCCCACGTTGAAGTCCGTGTAGGCGGTGACAAAGTATCCGTCGTCGCCCACCACGAACACCCAATGACTCTCCGCGTGGTATAGCTTGGTGCTCCCACGCTCTGGATTCCGAATAGGCGACATTCCGGCCTTTGCGACCCGTTGCATCTCCTTCCAGGCGACGACCGCGCTGACATGATTCAGCCGTGCGCGGAACTGATCAAAGCTGTGCTGCCGCACGCCGACCTTACCGTGCCCCTTGACGTCCAAGAAGAGCTTGAGCGGCTCAGATACAGACAGATGCCGTTCACGGGTCTTGGCGCCCTCACCCACCCACGAGCAGTCCTTCTCAACGTTGAGCGGGACTTCAAGGAATTTCGTCAGAAGCAGCACCGCGTACGGATAAAGGTGCGACTTCTTGCTCCGGCCGCTTCGTAGATCCAGGATCGTCGGGTTGGAGATCGTGATCTCGATGCTCGATCCGCTCCGATTGTCCCCCATCAATTGGACCTCCTCGACGAGGTAGTGCAGCGCGCTCAACTCCGCGACAACATCCTTCTCGGCAACATCGGCATCCACCGTGACGTACACGATGCCTTGTTTGCGCCCGAGACGCCACGTACACACGAAGCGCTCTTCTTCGGCTTGAGTATGGATGGTAAGACGATCGATCTGATTGCTCATTGAATATGCCTGACGTAATAGCGACAGGATACTGGTTGCGAACAGGCTTGCAAGGGGATGTCCGCGCCCCCATAAAAAAAGCGCCGAGAGTTTCCCCCGGCGCTTCCTGTTCAGGTCGTTTCCGACCGAGCTTCATGACCGCTTTGGTAGCGAACGAACAAAGTCCAGCATGTCCGTTCCGGCCTTGGCTGGTGCGTACTTGATCACTCGCTTGCCCATCGCCTTCGCACGCTCAGCGAGCTTCTCGCCTGCCTGGAAGCCACGACGAACTCCCCGACTGTCGGGAAGATCATTGTCCTGGTAGATCCGCAGCAGATCGATGTCGTCGAGCACGGAGAAATCGAACTCCTCCATCCCGCCGGCGTCGACCATAGACCAGCAAGTTTCACGGCGAAACACCCGGACAGCCAGGGACGTTTCGATGCCCTCCGCAACACTCAGTTCCCGGCTAGTCGGAGCGTAGAGTCGAATGGCCCCTCCCTTAATTTCCAGAGAGAGTTCCTTCTTCTTCACGCTCGATACAGGGGCCTTCGCACCATCCTCCGTGAGGAAGGTGCGATGGATATTGCAACAGACACCATCCGGTCCTTGGATTGCCGCCACCATGCCGGGGAACTTCCCGACAAGAACAAACTTCTCGTCCTCGTCCTTTTCCCAATACGGCAGCGCAGGGTGAAACCGAAGGACAGCAGGAATATCGGCCGGATCAAGCTCGGGAAGGCGACCGGTCAGATACTTCCAGACCGGGTCACCTACCGAGATTCGCCGAGCCTCGTTCCAAAGCTTTACGTGGCGAGCCTTGCGTCGAGCAAACTCTTCCTTGCTCATCGGCTCGCCAGACCGGCGCGGTGCATCTGCACTGCGTGGACGTACCGGAGACTCGGGCAACCCCGCCCCAAGCGACTCCAGCACCCAGCGAACACGTTGCATGAACGTCTTATCAGGGAATACCACGCTCAGCAGCTTGAGGCCGTTGCCGCCGCCGCATCCGCGGCAGTAGTAACTTCCATCACCGTACTTGTCGGTAAAGGCATATCGGTCCTTGCCTCCACAAAAGGGACACGGACCATTTCGCTTCAGTCGCAGATACTGTTCGTCCAGGCCGGCCACTTGCAGCAAGTCAGGCCAACGATCATGCGAACGCGACTGAGCTTCGGCGACTTGCCTTTCATTTTCAAGCCGACGCTCGAGCACATCAACACTCATCGTCTACTCCTTTTGCTACAGCAGTTGAAAAAACCGGGGGATCTACCCCCGGGCCTGGCCTACGCCGCCTTCTTCAGAACGAGCTGCTTGCGAAGCAGCTCGAACATCTGGGTCGGCAGATCTGCAACCTCCGTGATACAGATGCTGTTGGGAATCACACCGGAGATATCGAGGCCGATACCAACACCCATCACCTCAATCCCCCAACGCTGACACGATGCAACCACATCCACCACGCCTTCCCTGCTGTCCGGTACACCGTCGGTAATCGGCAGAAGAATCCGCCGGGTGGCCTTGGTCGACAACAGCGAGTACTGGCCATACAGCATCGCATCTGCGAGCGGCGTGTTGTGACCGTCCGCGCGAACCGCCGCAATCCGGCCTGCACGTTTCCGCACCGTCTCGCCGAAGCTATTCAGCACGAGAACATTCCGATCGCACTCCTCCGATCCGGCTGGAAACGCGGACGTAGCCACCTGTACCCCATCGATTTGCCCGAGAGCAATACCGAGCGCGGTGCAGGTATCCATCGCCAACATCATCCGCTCCTCCTGTCGCATACTTCCGGAACGATCGAGAAGCAGATGAATCGCCACGTCGATGCTGGTGCGCGATGACTCCCGCTCGAAGATGTTCAGGTCGCCAGTCGACAGCCTGAGAGCACCCAGATTGGAAAGCCGTTCACCCGCATACGCATCCCAGCTTCTGGTTTGCGTCACCGCTTCCAGAGCCGTCGTCAATCTCCGACGCAGCGCGATCGACTCGCGCTTGACGCGCTGGACGATTTCGCCGTTGTCATCGATCTCTTCCGTGAACGGGATCGCGTTCGACAGGACAGGAGGCGCATCCGACTCGTCTGCCATCCCATTCAGCATGCCCTGAACTATTTCCCCGAGATCCTCTCCGGGGTTATAGCCAGCGCCTAACGCGACACGAACTTCTCGCGACGTCGCTTTCTGGGAAAGGTCCAACGACGACGCGCTCGAATCATTCACCTGGTCCTGCTGCTGCCCGTCGTCGGCCAAGGCGCACGCGCCCGTACCGTCTTCAGTAGCAGAGACAGAGCCAGGTTCTTGACTCGAACCATCACCGGATTGCAAACCGTCGCCCGGCTGCGAACCGTCACCGGGTTGCGAACCGTCGCCCGGCTGCGAACCGTCGCCAGGATCAGCTGCAGATCCAGCGACGCTTTCCGGCTTAACACCGTCAGGCTGCGATTCGGCCTTACCGCCGGCGTCAGCAGAACCACCTTGTGTCGAGGACGGATCCTCGGCCGCATCGGAATCAGCGTTCGCGAGACCTTGCGAAGCGTCTCCCTCTTCGGTCGACGTCGCACCATCATCCGCGGCTAAATCGTCACCGTTGGCGCCCGCCGAGGCAGGCTGATCCGAAGCAGGAGCAGACTGAACGTCACCGTCACCACCGGATTCACGGTCTTGCCCGCTGTCCTCGGGCTGATCGCTATCGCCGCCGGATCCTGCTTCGCCAGTAGGATCGGAATCAGCCTTCGAGGAATCCCCGTTGGCTTCATCCTTACCGCCGTCTTCCGTGTCGCTCGAATCTTGATCCGGCTCCGAGTTCTCCTCTGCATACTGCTGCAGGAGGGAAACAGCCTCGACAGCGATCCGGGCGGCATCGGCCGACGTGTGTGCGAATTGAACCTTGCTGATGACCGTCAGATATGCGTTCGCAAAAGAACTATCGAACGCACTCGTAAGCCATTGCACTGCGATCGCCTCACGAGCCTCAAAAAAGGTTCGCTTGAGCTGCCGCCAGTTCAACGTATGCACCGTCGCGGTAATCAGAGCTTCAGCCAGATCGGAGGAATTCGACATTTCGCGAAGCTGCCCGTCTTTCGACAGGGTTTCGCGCATTGCCATAAAGATCCGATTGGCACCAGGGTAGCGCCGCTCCACCAGACCTTCAATGCGCACGTCCTCGAGCGCGTTGTAGATCCGAAAAGTGAAAGCCGGGAGGTCCATCGCCGCAACCGACTCGAAGTCGGTATGAACGATATGCCCCGCCCCTTCGTGGAGAACAAAACCGAGACCGAGGACTCGAGCCTTTTCCACTTCGATTGGAAGATCGGGAAGCACGATCTCGCTGGGATTCGCGTAGGCTCGATTGCCGCCTATGCGCACCTTCAGACCACACTTCTCCGCAAGCAGCCTGGCCGCGATCGGCAAGGCGCCTTTCAGCGTATTGATGTTCATGCGATTCCTTCGAGAAAGAATCGCCCCCGAAGGGGCGATTGTTACGCCCCTTCGGGTTTAGATCCCGAAGCCCGTCGCCATGCCCGGTTGGGGCGGCAAAGGCAACGGCATCGACGGAACTGCCGGGCCAGGACGGCCGACAGGTGCTGGCGAACCAGCGCTCACAACAGGCTGCATGGGTGCAGCCATCGGCACAGCGACCGGCGGTGCATCCCCCTCTTCGTCCGCCGCACCGAAGCGCGGACCGACGGCGAGGTTGAACGTCGCGGCGACGTCACCCGACTCACGACACTGCTGGCCAAACGCGCGCATACGCTCCGGTCGTTTGAGGATCCCCGTCAGCCCCCAAAGGGTCGTCAGATGGATGCCCTCGATCTTGCCCTTCTCCGGCAGCAACTTAATGCTGTAGTCGATGGTCTCGATGATCGGACGTACACACGGGTCGAGGAAGGCGAGGCCCTCCATCTTCTCGCGAATCGCCTGCAGCGCGTTCTTGCAACGCTGCGTGACATATTCCCGAGCCTGGCCGTTCTTCTGGCCGCCGAACGACAGGGTGCGTTCTTCGAACACCGCCGCTTCCTGTGCAATCTCTCGGAAGAGCGTCCCCGCCAGCCCCTGCTCGGCTTGCTTCAGGCCGCCCGACAGTTGGTCGAAATCTTCTTCCGACTCGCCGACGGAGCGAACCTTGAACGCCTGCCAGCGGAATCCCAGAGCACCTTCGACGTACGCCTTTTCGGGCGCTTCGTCTTTGATGATATGGGCCCATTCCTGGTTTTGCGGGGCGTTCTGCCACTCGATGATCAGACGGTCGTAGTTCGATACGAGATGGTTACGCTCCTTCTCATATTCGACTGCGATTGCATCGAGATCATCTGCGACCAGCTTTGCCTTCCCGGCCGGGATGGCATAGCCACCGAGGAAGCGCACTCCGCGGCTTTCACAAGCCTTTTGCGCGCGCTTTTTGAGCTTGTCGAACACCTTGAGGTATTCGCTGTCGATGACCTTCTTGCTACCCAGCGACGCAAGGTCACCATGCGGCAGATCTTCGACTTCGCCGATATCGGTCGTTTTCAGCTTGCGCCGGCCGGACCAGATATGGGCTTCGATACTGAAACAGAGAACCCTTTCGAGGGTTCGGACTTCGTTTTGGTGCGACATGGAGATCTCCTGGAAACCCCGAAGACTCCATGCTCCCTACCGGGCATGAAATCCCCGGTAGGGTTGACAAACGAATGGCTGGCTTAGATAGGTGTGCCAGCTACCCTTTCTGCGCTACGCGCAAAAAACCTCTTTGCAAACGCCTCGCTTTGCAAAGAAGTCTCGCGACTAAATGGGCCGGCCAAGCCCATATGCACGGCCGCCGTACGCTATCAGCGTACAGACACGCCCCAGAGGCCTCCCTGTTGACACCGCGCAGCGAGTTTCCCCACCTGCTCAGCGCCCCAGTTGTCCGGTACCAGTACCTCTGCAAGGTACTTCGTGCCGAAGGCTTCCGAAATCGCAGTATGCCATTGCAACTGCTGGCCGACCCCCTCCGCGGTTCGCACCGCATCGATACATCCGTCCGACGTCAGTCCGACGGCGTGCGCAGATACCGGACGGTCCGCAACCAGGGCCCACCCGAAAATCTGCACGTTCCTGAGTCCATACATGCGGACGCGCTCCGCCACTTCTGGCGACAGCAGTTCCGACATGGGTCCGGCATCGAATTCCGCGCAATCGAACCATGCCGAAGCACCACGTTCCTGTGCAAGATCGCACGAGGCGTCATAGGCTTCATCACGGATCATCCCAGCCACCTGTACAAGCGCCGCGTTGGCTTTATCCGCAACCCCTGCACTCCCAAGCTTCTGGAGTGCCGAGGCAATGCCCGAGATTCCGATGGCGATGCGTCGGGCCTCACCGGATCGCTCCAGGTTCCCGCCGATCGCATGAACGTCGTGCATCGCGTCAAGATCGCGAACCGCCAGGCGGACGTGCTCCTTGAGCCGCCTGTCGTCGAGCTGGGTGTTCTTGCCAGGAATTTCCACGAGGTAATCACACAGGTTCAATACGATCCCCGTGACCGCCTCGCTCGCGCCGACAAACTCCGAATCCGTTCCGAAGATGCCGCCGCAACCATCCCGAACCACTGAACTCTCGTCGAAAAATACTCCGCTGACCCCCGTCCCGAGAGACTCAAATGCGATCAGCGACTGCGCGACTACCGCGCTTGATCCGCGCCGGCCGTTGCCGACACGAACATACGTTTCCGCGGTTCCCAACGATGCCGCGTCAGCAAGATGATTCTCGCTGATCACGACCATCGGAAACGAACCATCCAACAGGGTGCCCCGTCGCGACGACTCATAGAGCCGTCCGATCGAGTGCAGAAGCAACCCGCGGGAGGAATCGATGGAAATCGTCTCATCCGTGGATGTCACTGGCGCCGACGTATCGACGAGCAGCGGCAAACCCTCGTGTCCGGCCATCACGACATCGGCCAGGACATCATATGCAGAACTCTCGCTTGAAGTAGCCAGACTGATTGCCAGTCTTGGGCTCAGACATGGGTCCGAGGCGCGCTCTTCTTCGGACGCGCGACGGGCCAACGCAGGAAAGGCGGAACGGGGTTGGGGAAGCCCATCAGCAATGCTGGGGAGCCCCCGCCCCGTTTGCACCATGATCTGGGTATCAGACACCTGGGGTTGGACGTTCATGTTGATCTCCTTGTCGAACGTGAACCCCGGAATCGGGGCCCCCCAGAACGTTGGGAATCGCTCTGGGGGGCCTCGAAACCAAGAACACTCGAAAGGAGAATTGCCTATCCAGAACGGAAAGGCAGGACGTGAGGGATAAACCCTGAGGCCTGGGGAGTCCAGATCAAACGCAGGACGGGCATACCAGGCAGCCCTTCTGTGCCGGAGCACAAAAAACTTCACAAGCATCCAACTCATGCATGCTTGTGATGTCTCGGGAAGGGAAAAGTGCCGATTTCCGGCTCAGGCTAGTATCGACCCCCAGCTAGGTAGCAAAATTATAGTACAGGTGAATTCTTGACGGGAAATTTTCGCGGCCATGTAGAAAGACCCTGCCAAGCAGGGTCTCGGGTCACACGGGATGTCGAATAGGTAACCACTTTTACGTTCCCGACGGCTGATGCTTCAGGAGTAGCCTCCCTCGAGCCTCGAGCCAGGAATCGACCTTCTTCGCACCCCAGTACAACATTGCCATCGCGAGCATGACTACCACGATGGTGGCAATCTGGGAGCTCTCCCCCTGGATTTCAAACTCCGTTTCCAGAAAGGGCTTCCCGACTTCAAGAAGCAGGGCAATAACGAAGAAGAACAGTCCGTCCAGGAACACGTCCTTACCCAACTTCTTGCTGGAACCCTTTTCCAGAGCCTTCTCGCGAAGACCTTGTGCTTCGGATTCCAATTCCCCGATTCGCTTGCGAGCCAGCTTCAGCTCGGTTCTCGTCGATTCAAGGTGACAACTGGCATTGGCCTCGCGAGCCTTTGCCTGCTCCACGCGAACTGCCCGTGGATTCTTGCTTTTACTGCGGTTGTGTTTCATAGACTTCTCCGTTAAAAAAAATGGCACCCGGAAACCCGGGTGCCGCACGTAGTCACTGCTGCTGGCAACGCCAGCGACCGCAACCATCAATCCCAGCTGAGAGCGCCGCCCGTCTGGTACTCGATCACTCGAGTCTCGAAGAAGTTGCGCTCTTTCCGCAAATCGAGCATTTCGCTCATCCACGGAAACGGGTTCGTCTCGCCCTCGAAATCCGGGTTGAGACCGATCTGCGTCTTTCGCCGGTTGGCAATGAATCGCAGATACCCTTTGAACAGATCGGCATTCAGACCGAGGACGCCGCGAGGCATGGTGTCCTCCGCGTACTGATATTCGAGGCGTACAGCTTCCTTGAATACCTCGTCCACCTTCTGCTTGAACGATTCCGTCCACAGGTGCGGATTCTCCAGCTTGATCGCATTGATCAGGTCGATACCAAAATTGCAGTGCATCGACTCATCCCGGAGGATGTACTGGTACTGCTCCGCCGCACCCGTCATCTTGTTCTGCCGGCCCAACGACAGGATCTGCGTAAAGCCGACATAGAAGAACAGGCCTTCCATCAGACATGCGAAAACGATCAAACTCAAAAGCAGCTTCTGATCGTTCTCGACCGTTCCCGTCGTGAACGACGGATCGGTCAAGGTCTCGATGAACGGGATCAGGAAATCGTCCTTTGCCTTGATCGAAGCAACCTCTCGATAGGCATTGAAGACCTCCCCTTCGTCCAGTCCAAGGGACTCCACGATGTATTGGTAGGCGTGCGTGTGCACGGCCTCCTCAAACGCCTGCCGAAGCAGGAACTGGCGACATTCCGGTGCGGTAATGTGCCGGTAGGTACCGAGCACAATGTTGTTCGCAGCCAGCGAGTCGGCAGTCGTGAAGAACCCCAGATTCCGGGTGATGATCCGACGTTCGTCGGCCGTCAAGCCGTTCGGGTCTTTCCACAGCGCAATGTCCCGCGCCATGTTGATCTCCTGCGGCATCCAGTGGTTCGCGCAACCGGCCAGATACTTTTCCCAGGCCCATTTGTACTTGAACGGTACGAGCTGGTTCACATCGGTCTTGCCGTTGATGATCCTCTTGTCAGCAGCATCGACACGACCGGTGGCGCCACCTGCATGCGCGTGAGCAACCGCGCTGAAGGATGAAGATATTTCCATCTCAAACTCCAAAACGAGAAGAGGCAGGACAGCCCGAAGGCCGTCCTGCGATTAAGACATCACGAGTCCACCAGCAATTTTCACTGGCAGGCCTCGCACTCGTCGAAGCCCGGATCGCCCGGACGCATCGTGCAAGCCGGTCCGTCCGCTTCCAGAGCCGGTTCCGCGGTGACATGCGGAGCAACAGCGGCCGGAGCCGACGGGGTAACCGCGTTGAGCGTTCCCGATGCCACGGTCGACTTTTCCACGGACGTGGCCGCCATCGTGCGCAGGTAGTAGGTCGTTTTCAGACCGCGAACCCACGCCAGCTTGTAGACCTCGTCCAGCTTCTTGCCCGACGCGCCGGCGATGTAGATGTTCAGCGACTGAGCTTGGTCGATCCACTTCTGCCGGCGGGCAGCTCCCTCCACGAGCCACTTCGGGTCGATCTCGAACGCCGTTGCGTAGCGCGCCTTGATCTCCTCCGGAATGCGGTCGATGCGCTGAACAGACCCGTCGTAATACTTCAGGTCGGCCAGCATCAACTCGTCCCAGATGCCGAGCTTCTTCAGATCGGCAATCAGGTACTCGTTGACCAGAGTGAACTCCCCGGACAGGTTGGACTTCACGTACAGGTTCTGAAACTGCGGCTCGATACACGCCGACACCCCCACGATGTTCGAGATCGTCGCCGTCGGCGCGATCGCGATACAGTTGGAGTTGCGCATACCTTGCTTCAGGATCTTCTCCCGCAGGCCGTCCCAGTCCATCGTGATGCTCTGATCGACTTCGAGGTACTGCTCGCCACGAGCTTCGGCCAACAACTTCAGCGAGTCGAACGGCAGGACACCCTTCGACCACAGCGACCCCTTGAAACTGGAGTAGGCGCCGCGCTCCACTGCCAGATCCGACGAAGCCTCATAGGCGTAATACGCCAGAGCCTCCATCGAACGGTCTGAGAACTCGACCGCCGCTTCGCTGCCGAACGGGATGCCGAGGATGTACAGCGCATCCTGGTGTCCCATCAGGCCCAGACCCACCGGACGGTGCTTCAGGTTCGCCGCACGAGCCTTCGCCACCGCGTAGTAGTTCATGTCGATCACGTTGTCGAGCATCCGCATCGCAATGCGGACGGAACGACGCAATTTCTCGTGATCGATCTGGCCATCCTTGACGTGGTTGACCAGGTTGACCGAGCCCAGGTTGCAGACGGCAATTTCCACGTCGCTCGTGTTCAGCGTGATTTCGGTGCACAGGTTGGAGCTATGCACCACGCCAACATGTTGCTGCGGTGAACGGATGTTGCACGGGTCCTTGAACGTGATCCACGGATGGCCGGTTTCGAACAGCATGCCGAGCATCTTTCGCCACAGTTCAACGGCCGGACGTCGCTTGTACAGCTTGATAACGCCGGCATCCGCCTGCGCCTCGTACTGCACGTAGCGCTCTTCGAACTTTGCGCCATACAGATCGTGAAGGTCCGGCACGTCGTTCGGCGAGAACAGCGTCCAGTCGCTGCCTTCCATCACGCGTTTCATGAACAGGTCGGGAATCCAGTTCGCCGTATTCATGTCGTGCGTACGGCGACGATCGTCCCCGGTGTTCTTGCGCAGATCCAGAAACTCCTCGATATCGAGGTGCCACGATTCCAGATAGGCACAGACTGCACCCTTGCGCTTCCCACCCTGGTTGACGGCCACAGCAGTGTCGTTGACCACCTTGAGGAACGGGACGACACCCTGCGACTTGCCATTGGTACCCTTGATCCAGGCGCCCATGGCTCGGACGTTCGTCCAGTCGTTGCCCAGACCGCCGGCGAACTTCGATAGCAGAGCGTTTTCCTTCAGACCGTCGTAGATCCCTTCGAGATCGTCCGATATGGTCGTCAGGTAGCAGCTCGACAGCTGCGACCGGCGCGAGCCCGTGTTGAAGAGCGTCGGTGTGCTCGACATGTAGTCGAACGTAGACAGCACTTCGTAGAACTCAATCGCACGCGTTTCGCGCTCGATTTCGCCCCGGGCCAGACCCATCGCCACACGCATCAGGAACGCTTGCGGCAGTTCAATGCGACGCTCGTTGACGTGCAGCAGATAGCGGTCGTACAGCGTTTGCATGCCGAGATAGTCGAGAAGCCCATCGCGCTCCGGCCGGATTGCCGAAGCAAGACGGCCGAGATCGAACCCCTTGGACATATCCTCGGTCAGCAGCTCGGCTTCGACGCCATCCTCGATACCGCGGATGAACGCCTCGCCGTAGCCTGCCGCTACCTCGTCCAACGTCACCGGCTTGCCGAAAACGTCTTGGCCAAGCTGGAACGCAAGCACGAGCCGAGCGGCCGCTTTCGCGTGTTGCGGCTCGACCTCGATCTTCGTACGCGCTGAAAGAACCAGCGCATTCTCGATCTCGGTCTCCTTCGCCTCGTTGTAGAGGTTCCGGACTGCTTCGTCGAACAGCTCCTTTGCAGACACGCTCTCGAGCCCAAACACCACGGACTGTACGATCGCAATCCAGAAGACTGCATCGAACGGCACCACTGCACCGTCACGCTGGCGATACGACTTGATGTGATCGTACTGACCCATCGTCGGCGCCGGCGTGCGCTTCTGCGCAGCCATTTCGCGGTAAAGCACATACCCGCGTGCGACTTCATGCTCACCGCTACGCATGAGCGAGAGTTCCACCTGATCCTGAATGTCCTCGATGCGGAAAGCAGCGCTCTCCCCACGACGATTCAGGGCAGCACAGACGGCGTTGGTCAATTCCTCGACCTTCACACGCTGCGCGGCACTCAGGGACGACACACCGGCGCGATACAGATTGCCGTGTGCGTCGTACAGGAATGCCTTGGCGATCGCGTTTGCGATCTTCGCTCTGTCGAACGGTACGGTCTCACCGTTACGGCGGATGACCATGTGTGCACCAATCAGATCTTCGCGTTTCATTTCATACTCCTACTGTAAAAGTTGTTACCCAGGTGAGAAGGCGCGAGGCCCAGTTAAACGGCCTCGCATCGAGATCGCTTAAGTGGATCCCGAATCAAGTGGGTGACAAGAATTCGGCAGGAATCTTTCCCAACGGGAAAGTGAATCCCCGCCGGGTTAAAGAACGTCGACCTCGATGATCGACAACAAAAGAAAAGGACCGAAATCCCCGAAGCAGGTTATGCTTCAAAACGATAGTCACCTACGTGACCGTGGCTAAATCCGTCAGCTCGGGAGCGAACATCGCTCAATAAAACCGGTTACTTCCCGAAGCGGATCCACTGGATCGGCTTGGGGAAGTCCGCTCTTTCGAGCGGGCTTCGGTTTGAGTGCGGCACACGCACCACACACAGAACATGCGGTCAATCCAGCACCGCGGCGACGAAGACGCTGTTCGTGGAAACGAACTGGTCGGGATCGAGGGACTCGTTTTCCACCACCAGACCGATACCGTCGAACGCGACCTTCTTCACCATCGACTTGCCGTCGGCGTTGACCGTCACATCGCACGCGAACGTATTGCGCATGACCTGCTCGTTCTTGATGAATTCGACCAGTTCAGCGCCCGTCTTCACACGTTGAGTATTCATGTCCATCTCCGTCAAATTGAATTGTCGTAGGCGGACACGTCCCCCGGTTGGGGGACGTGCCCCCTTCCGGGAAAAACTCAGTTTCAAATCGATTCAGATAGCGACCAAACCTTCAAAAGGCGGGACCACCATCTTCATCGCCATAGCCACCCGCATATGACGGACCTTCGTCACGGGATTGCTCGTTGCCACCTTGCTGCTGACCGTTACCTCGCGAACCTGCGTGCCCGTTGGACTGTTGGCGAACCAACTCGCCCTTCTTGGCAATCAGCTCCATGGACTGAACGTACATCTCCACCACCTTAAATTTCTGCCCGTTCTTCTCGTAGTTACGAGGTTTTACGCGGCAGGTGATGTTGACAACGTCGCCCCTCTGGTACTTCTCAGCCACCTTCTCAGCAAAGTCGCCGACCACAACGCAGTCGTGCCACTCCGCGACCTCCACCCATCTGCCCGCCTTCTTGTCGAAGTAGTCATCGTTCGAACAGAGCGAGAACTTCGCTACCGGCGTACCTGACGGAAGGAACCGTACTTCCGGGTCCTTGCCGATCCGGCCGTGAATAAAACAGACGTTCGTATTGCGCATACGGTTTCCTTTACTTTCAAAGCTTCACGACGTTGTAGGCGTTCTTCCAGGCCTTCCGTCCGTTCGGTTCTTCCCACTCGATACGGCCGAGATGTTCGATCCGGACGCGACTTCCAACCTCCGCCCCACAATCGGCGATCGCACGTTCAAGGTCCGTGCCAAAGACCGGAAGCACGTTACCGTGCAACTCATCAGCTTCGATAGTCACGCAGTACTGCTCGATCTCCTTGTTGTCGATCTTGCGAGGCTTGACCCCGATCTCGACAATTTGGCCCGTGTACACCTTGGACGGACGGCTACGTTTCTGCTTCTTTTCCACGGCTTCCTTGAACGAGCTCGGCATGATTGCAACATCGCCATCCTCTTTCTTGGAACGCTTTGCTGAATTTTCCGAAGAATCGACGGCATTACGTTTCGTGGAATCCTGGTCTTTCGATTCCGACTTCGGGCCCGACGCAGCAACAGGATCCGAAGAACCCGACGCAACGACTCGCAGCTTCACCTCATGCTCCCCGCGCAACAGCTTGTTCACCTGTGCAACGGTAGCCTTGAGGATCGACTCGATCTCGGACATACCCGAATACGAGATCTCCTCCAGTTCCCGGCGCTCGAAGCCGAGACGCTCGGAAAGGGTGCGGTCATAGATCTTCACCAGCCTCTTGACCTTACCGCCCGGGTAGAACCAAAACAGGACCGCCCCGAACGCCCTCTCGAACGTGATCGTCCGGGTGAAAGCGGCCGTGACCGGCCGTTTCGATACCGCAACGGTGGACACGCACTTCGCCGTCTCCACCTTTTGAGGGTTCGACGTCTCTGCCGGCTTGACCGATGCGACTTCCTCCGCCCCCACTTCCGATACATCTTTTTTGCGGGAAGACTTCGCATACCGCAGGACGGCACGCGCCAACCATGCAACACCAAGGGTGGTACGGAGCAGCGCAACGTAAGCCAGTTTGAACACGAGTTCAACCGAGTCAAACAGTAAGTCAACCAGCGATTCGGAAATGGTCTGCCGCTTCCGTGCCGTACTAGCTTGCTGAGACATATCTACCTCTTTAGAAATTGACCAATGACCTCCCCACCGTAAAAACCGTTGGAGTGGTAATCAGTCCAGCTTTGACAGATGTTCCGTGGTGCTCCCCCATCAGGAGATCGCGTCCAAAGAACGACATCATCTCTTTCCCACCACGATGGATGGGTACTTCATCGAGATCATCATTCGTGCTATCCGGTTTCGCTACCTGAATACCCAGACGCATCGCTGCGCCGAGAATTCCGATCACGGTTTGCGCGTTTGCACGTGTCCCTACAACGGTGACACCTTCGTAGGTTTCGACAAAACTCCAGTCGGGATCGCTCCCGACGTATTCCGCCACCATCTCGCGGAACGTGGAATCGATCGAGCCGTTGACGACCACCAGCAGATCCGAGGCCTGATCCTGTTCGACACAGCCCTCGTTCAACGATCGCTCACCGATCAACTCGAACCCAATGGACTCGAGCTGACTCTGAAGCGCTGACGACGTCGCCGAAGCCACGTCCTCGCCCTTCAGTCGGCCACCGGTAACGCCGACGAAAATGCGTGTCGTGTTGTCGGTGGCCATCGGTACAGCGATGTCGATCCCGTCAGAGATCTTGCGAAACAGCTGGACGGGAATCATGGTCAGGCACCTGCGGGTTGCATCGTGTGCAGGTTGTCCTTGCTGGACTTGTAGTCACCGCCGCCGAACGTCTGCGTCACGAGCTCATGCACAGCAACGCGGACTTCATCCGAACAGGAAAGCGACCACGCGCGCTCCAGCCCGTAGTGCATCGGCGACTCGACCAAGCTGCCCTGCGTCGAAGCACTCATCGCCTTCGAGACCCAACGACGCAAAACGCGCGTCGATATCGTCTTGTCGAGTGCGCCCGAATCGTCGGTCACGCCCGCGTACAACTTGCGGACCTGATTCGCGACGGAAACGAACTTTTCAGCGAGGACATGGGCCGGCAACGACGGCTGATACGGTGCGATCATCTCCGTGATCAACTGGACTTCGGTCTCCTGCGGGAGATACCCGAACCAGCTGAACTCGAAGCGCTCGTCATTCGCGTTGTCCTGCGTATGACGTCCTTGCACCAGCCCCTTGTCGTCTTTCGGATTGCAGGTCGCGTAGACGCGAAACCCGTGACGCGGGACAACCAGTTCGCCGGTTTCGGGAACGAGGTACGGCCGTCCCTCCAAGAGGAGGTTCAACCCGGTCATTTCGCCCGGATCGATGACGTTGTACTCGTCGATGAGAACCGACATGCCGAGGCGTGCCGCCATGAGCACGGGCCCGTCGACCCACGAAACCCCGCCGTCCTTGTTCGGGACGAGGCGGCCAATCAGGTGATAGGCCTGGGTTCGCGGATTGGCGGACATACTCAGCAGCGGAAGATTCAGGGAAGCGTGAAACTGCTGGACGCCCATCGTCTTGCCGGTGCCGGGATGGCCCATTGCACAGAAGGCGTTGCCGCCCGCCATGTAGAAGTGAAGCAGATCGCGCAGGTTGTCGATCGGCCACTTGTACGTCGGATCCTTTGCCGGAGTGAACACCGAAGGTTCGCTCAGACCGAGGATCTTTGCACCACGCATGCGTTCGATGCCGAAGCACGCGAACCCATCGAAGTGAACCCATTGCGGGCTCGCCTGCTGTTCAACAGGTGCCGCAGCAGCAGCGGCCGGCGCGGGTTCCTGCGAAGCCTTTTTGCGGGACTTCGTCGGAGCCGCGGCAGCTTGAGTTGCTTGGGTCGTCATGGAATTCTCCAGAAAATTTGGAGACTCCAGCCCTCTCGGGGACTGGAGCCCCCAGGGCTTAACTACTCAGAATCTGCGACTTCCTCGCGCGGATCTGCTCCCTGAGTTCATCAGGGTTCAGGCCGGCGACTCGGCAGCAGGTGACGAAGGTGAACGGGATCTCGCTCTGATAGAGCTTGACCCGCATCCGACGCTTCTCAACGACCTCGGTTTTCTGACCGTCGACGATCTCTTCCTTGGCTTCAGAAAGGAATTGGTCACGGTATCCCATAAAGTTCGGCTTCAACACCCAGTCAAGGATGTCTTGCTTCTCTTCCAGGTTACCGCGCATCGACAGCAGCTCGATTGAACGCTCGAGAAGCAAAGCGTGGAGCCACTCGACCCCCTCTTCACTCCACTCCTCTCCTGCACAATCTCCGCCGACGACACCAACGACCGGAACCGCCACTTCGCTTTCGCTCACCTCGAAAATCTCGGCAAACGACTCACGAAGCAGTGGCATATCCAGGTCATCGAATCCTTCGGGGATCGAGCGAACCTTCGTCTTGCTTAGGGCGTAGGCAGACTGCCTGGCCTTTCTTTCGCGTGCCGCCTGATCCGCCTTCGCTTCCCGGACAACCTGCTCATGTTCGGGAATAAAGAAGAACGTACCCTGGACAGGCACCATCTCGATCGAGTTCATGACCCGCTCTCCTTATCGGTGAACAGATCCGCACCCTCTCTCAGCGCCTGAACGATATCCGTAATCCCACGGTTATCTTTCTTGACGCTAAGGTAGTGATGCTGCCCGTGGTCTTTTTTCTCCCGGTGGAAAATGAGACATCCACGGGGATTCGACAGCTCCCAGACCGTGAAAAACCGATCCCGGGTGATGTCGTCGACCTCGACGCGTGACTCGACACGAGAATTGCCTTGCAGACGAGAGACTTCCGTCCAGTTCATAGGCTTCTCCATCACAGAGACGCGAGAAGCCCATCCCCTTTGCGGAAATGAGATTCCCGCAAGGGTTGAAAACGCAGCGCGAAGCTACGCCAGGCGATGCCTGAGACAGATTGGCTGGAAGACCAGCTATGCCGGGGAACCCCGGACTCACCCCCTGACACGACAACGGACAGAGGGCATTTCAACGACGTCTAACAGCTACGTCGCGCGAAATACTGGCTTTGGAATAGACAATGGAGGAGATGAGAAAGCGTATCAACGCCTATTCGAAAGCCCCCGGGAACCACCCCGGGGGCGAGTACTTCTGGCAGTGCTTGAGGCACTCCCGGGTCCGCAGGACCCTTTTACAAAGCGATTTGGCAGTTTCCTGCCAGGAACCGACCGTCGTCAGTCCGCAACAAGGGGGCTCGAGATGAGTACCAGCTCCAGCTGCTGGGCACCGATTCTCTACCGGCGCGGAGTCGATTCTGTACTGGCCTACGGGAAATTGCAAGCAAATTCCTGACAAGAAATGCGCCCACCTTTTGACTATCCTGTGCCATCAGGCCCTACCAGCCGTCCCGAATAGCACCCGCCCGCAGCGTGGAAAGACCGCCCTCTTAGATCACGTTTCAGCGTTGTTACAGCAAAGTCCGAGAATTAACCTACGCTGACCCACTTCCTATGAGGAAATATTATGACCACCGCGGAAAGCGTCAACCTCCTGCGCCCGTCCGTGACCATGCAGGTCGCGGAATTCGCCCGGGAGACCTTCGGCCGCCAAATGCGCGGCGCGCTGGAAAAGGAGCCGGTCGAATTCGGATCGAGCATCGTCCAGTCGTTCGTGCGGCGTGACTACACGCTCCTGAACAAGAACCTGCACTTCGCGATCGACGCGCCGCGCACGCTGCCGCGATACGACACGACCACCTGCGACGAAGTCGACGAGTTGTTCCGCAAGAAGATCGGCGAATCGATCACCTACGTCAACAACCTGAAGCAGCAACTCTGGCAATTGTTCCAGGCCAACGCCGTCGACCCGAAGGCCGAGTTCCCGAGCGTCCTGCGGCAGGATCTGTTTTACGTCTCGCCGCACGCGAAGAACTACATCAAGCTGCTCCGCATCGCCGACGAGTACATGCTGCTCCTCTGGTCCGCCTACCTGAACGGCCTCGTCTCGGCCCGCGATCGCCACGGCGAAGAGCTCAAGGTGCGCAAGCGCATCCGCTCCATCACGAACCTCGCTCGTGACGTCAAGTTCCAGACGTACAAGAAGTTCAACGCGTGGCAGGCGCACGAGCAGACCCGCACCGGCTCCACGACGGCCGGCGCCGCGCCCGCTCAAGCAGCAGCTGCGCAAGTCGAACCGGCTGCGCCGACGAAGGACGCTGCTGCGACCGAGTCGTCGGCGTCCGACGAAGCTCACGCGCAGGCAGCTTAATCCGTGAGCCTCAATCCTTCCCAACACCGTGTGGCCCATGGCTTCGGCAATATGCTTGCCGTAGCCGGGCCAGGTTCGGGAAAGACCAAGACGATCATCACGAAGATCGGCGTCATCCTGCAAGCCGATCGGAAGTTCCGGGTAGGTGCCGTCACCTTCACCAGCGACACCGCGAACGAAATGCGCGAACGTCTGGTGAAGGAGTTCGGCCCGGACGTGCTCAAGCGCGTCGATCTCGGTACATTCCACAAGCTGTCGATCGACCATCTCCGCCGGCATAAGATGCTGGGGAAGATTGCCACTCCGCCCGAGCAGAAGACGTTCCTGCGCCGGGCCATCTCGGCAACGAATACCGAAATTGACAACGAAGAAGCATTCAAGCTCTTCGAGAACTACAAGTGCGCAATCGAGCCCGATGGGAGCGAGATTCCGCCGTTCATCCTGGCCTACAACGAGATGCTCAAGCGCAACCGCGTCGTGGATCTGTACGACGTTATGCGTGACTGCGCGACGAAGATGAGCAATGGGGAGTTGCCTCCTTTGCCCGTCACGCACCTGCTCGTCGACGAATTTCAGGATAGCGACGAAATCCAGTTCGTATGGATGATGGCGCACGCCAAGCGTGATATTCCGGTCACGATCGTCGGAGATGACGATCAGTCCATCTATGCCTGGCGGCGCGCACTCGGCTACAAAGGCATGATCGATTTCGTTGAGCAGACTGGCGCCGAAATCATCCCACTGGGCGAAAACTATCGCTCCCACTCGGAAATCCTTGCCCCTGCCGATCGATTGATCCGTCACAATGCCGGCCAGCGCGTCGAAAAAGATCTCGTGGCGAAGCGCGGGCCCGGTGGCTCAACGCACGTCTATGCCGTTTCGGCCGCGAACCGCGAAGACGGTAAAGAACACGACTCGGTCGCGCTCCAGACGGAATTTCTCGTTCCATACATCATGGAAGCCGTGCTGCCCGACGACGAGCAGCCTGGTGGACGGCTCGCAGTCCGTCCTGGCGAATGGGCTATTCTTGCCCGGACCAACTTCCTTCTCGACTCCGTTGAGGCCGTATTGGACGACTTCAACATCCGGTCGAGGAGAAACGGCGCGTCGTTCTGGGACAAGGATTACATCAACACCTACCTGCAGCTGCTTATTTCGGTTGAAACGATGAACCGCAGCGGCATCGACCACGCGCTGGCATTTGTCGGTACAAGCGAGGAAGCACTAAGCCAGCTTCACAAGCGCATGCCAGGCGCAACGATGGCGCCGTTCTTCGAGCGGGACTTCGACGATTACGGCGATATCGCCAAGATTGACGCTGAGCATATGCGCGCGCTCCAACAGTTACTCGTCACGTGGCGTCAGGATGCTCTGTTCCGAAAAATTCCGGGCACGACGACGCCGATGCGGGCTGTCAACCAAGCGATCGATTCCGCGGCGACTTATTTGACGATGGGGCTGCGTGCTGGCAACTTCCGCGATCGCGTGGCCAGACACCTCAGCAAAGCGGGTGACATTCTGAAGCGCCGCAACGGTTCACTTGTCTCGCGTGTCCAAAGCGTGCAGAAGCCCAAGGGCAAGGACGATCCCGCATCGGTCGGCCTGTTCACCATGCACAGTTGCAAAGGCCTCGAGTTCGGTAACACTGCGATCGTCGGCGCCGACAAGGACATCGTTCCATCACTTGGCGAGGGCAGCACCGAGGTCGACGAGCGTCGGCTATTTTATGTCGCCATGACTCGAGCGAAGAATCGTCTTTTCATCCTTCACACGCCGACCAACGATACCCTCTATATCGCTGAGGCTGGCTTGGTTTCCAACCCTGCGACCGTCTACCCGGCGTAACGCCTTCCCCGTATAGACGCTCATCCAAGAGAAAACTCCCCGATGAACCGCATCGCGCTACCAACTGTTGACGACTACAAGCGCCTCTACCAGCAGGAAAAGGCGGAAGTCTATTCCGAAGACAAGTGGGCCGATACGGCGTGGATTTACGACGCTTGCGTGCTCGCGTGGAAGGGTCTCGTATATGCCGTTGTGCTCGTCCCGGTCGTCGCGTTCTGGGTCGCAGCATCGGATCTGCAGCATGCCCGTGAAATTCTCAATCAGGGCAGCGTCGACGATGTGAAGGCGCTGCTGTTCCGCTATTTCGTCGGCTTCTTCGCGCTGAGTGTCTTCGGTCATGCACTCTTCTACCGCTGGACCCTCCCGGCAAAGATCAAGCGCCGAATTACCGCAAAGGTCGTTGCGCAGTACATCAAGGACGACATCCGAAGCGGCCGTTAAGCCGCTTCTCTATACGGCGAGGTCCCCGCATCTACGGACTTCGCCTTGCCAATGGCCTACTGGTTCATCGCTATCAGCAGCGGCAGATTGAAGAGCCGCGCGAAACCTTCCGCGTACCGGTGTTGCAATACGGGCTCTCCCGTACCCTTCGTCCACCACAGATTGGACAAGCCGACGATCATATCCGGCTTCTCGCGGCCGATCGAATACAGCACCTCCCAAGGCAGGAATTCCTCGTAACAGAACAGGAAGAGCGCGCTCCTACCGTCAATTGGCACCACGCCGCGCGCAAACCAGTTAGCCGGGTAGTGGTACTTCGACAGCGGATTCCACTCGGCAACGGGAACCGTTTGGCGTGCCTCGAAGATTGACTGATGCACACCGCCCGGCCAATATTCGTACTCCCGTGCTTGGTTAGCCATCCCGGCATCCGTGAGCTCGTTCGAGCCGAATATTACTGATACCTTGTCCCTCTCGGCTTCCTGCGAAATCATGATGTCGATGGCGCCCTGCTCGGACGAATCGTAAGTGCCGATGATGCTCTCGGGGAACACGATAACCTTGGCCCCCGTCTTTGAAGACTCGTGGATCGCACGATTCATTTTGACCAGCGTATCGGGAACAGTCTCCGGCGTTTGCACTCCCCACGTAGTCGACACGGCCAACCAGTCCCCGACCCGCGAATGCTGCCTCTCCTGCAGGGGCGATAGGACGAGTGACAGCACCACCGCAGCGGCCACCGCGAACCGTCCTCGCGTGGTGTGCGCGTAGGCACCGAGCAACATCGTCAAACCGAGGCCAAGACCGAGGCCGAGCCACTTCGTTCCTGGAAACCAAAATCCCCACGTTGCGATCAGCGTGCCAGGGAGAAATGCTCCGACCGGAGGGTATGCCCACAGGACCGTCCACGCCAGAATTGCGATGCCCTTCTTCTTTGGGCTCTGCGTGTTCTTTGGGTACAGCGCCGCAACAGTCGCGCTGAAGGCAAGGCCGTACGCAGATCCGGCTGCAATTCCCAAGAGCCAGGACCCGCCGAAGAACTGTCCGGCGCCACCAAACCCCATGATTCCGATATCCAGGCCATACCCGATTCCGAGCAGCCATGCCTGCATCCGAGAACGACACATGACCATGAAAACGGGGAGGAGCGCGGCCAGTAGCGGAGCAGCGCCGCTGCGCCAACTAATCGCACAGACCGCAACGCCGAGAAGAAACGTACATCCGTACATCACGGCCGTGTTCTTCAAGAGATCCTCGAGGCGTCTGTGCCACTCCCCTGCATACCTTTGAACGTGATCCACCATCCCACCTTGCTCCAGAAAGAAAATGCCGCGACGGTCTTACAAGACATCGCCGCGGCTTCAATGCGCAAACCGGAATACCAGGTCAGTTGGTGTATCGCACACCGTTCCCGGCCGCATAGCCGTCTTGGTGACCGTGGGTTTGCTGCGCCGATCCCTGCTCGTTTTCGACAGGCATGACGATCCGTAACGGGACGTGATTGTTGAAGTTCGCGACCGGCGACGGGTTGTTGGGCAATGCCAGAGGTGCCCCTGATACCGGGGGCTGCTGCGGTACCTGATCGCGCTGAGGCTGCTGGCCGGGTGGCTGCCACGTCGCGGTCGACGGCTGCGGAGCCGGCTGCACCGCCAGCGTGTCTGCTTCCGCGATACGCTGAATCTGGCCGCTCACGTTCGTGGACGAAATGCCGTTGTGCTGGATGTCTGCGTGTAACTGGGCGATGTGGCTCACCAAGAGACCGTCTGCCATCTCGCAACGGATCACCGCCTTGCGATTGGGCATCCCAACCTGGCCGAATATGAGGCACCGCCCCTTCGCGAACACGCTGCCCTCGATGATCGCGTCCTGATCGATCACGAGCGTGCCGCTTTCGCTGTAGACGTTGCCCTTGATCACGCCGCCGATACGGCCGCCCTCCTTGAGGCGTAGCGATCCGTCCGATTCGATCGTCGCTCCAGCCGGGAAAATAGTTGTCACGCGTTCAAGCGTGGGGTCGATACTCAGGACGTACTGAACGATATCGACCTGCTGATCATTGCTCGTTGCATCACTCATTTGGTGTCACTCCCTTTCGAATCGGTCGCTTTGTTACTGGACTGGCCACCCACCAAGATGGGGGAATTCTGTTCTGAAGGCTGCTGACTGACCTCACGCTCTGCATGCCGCCGAACCTCCGGGACCGGATGACCTCGACGATGAACGGGCAGCGGCGGCGCCGGCGGAATTGGCAGAACCGGAGTGGCCGACGCCATTACGTTCGCCGGCACTGGATTGACCGTCACCGTCTTAACGGGTGCAGACTTCACCTCCACCGACGTAACCGTTGCCGGCTGGACTACTTGCGGGGCCGCGGCGGCCGGCTGAACTTGCGGTTGCGGCGTGACGGGAGCACTTGCTTGAGCAACGGGCGTCGAAGCGGTAGCGGCAGGCTGCACCTTCGGCTGCCCTGTGGTTTCCGTCGCCGGAGCCGCTCGCTGGGGCGGTGTGACCGTCGTCACCGCGTTCTGGCCGGATTTCAACGGCACATGGACGGTCGGAAGGAAGTCTTCGATGAGCTTCCCGCCTCCATGTAACCAGAAATCCCCGCCGACCATCACCACGAATACCACGGCCACGACTGCCCAGGCGGTTCGCATCCGCTCGGCATCCAGCGGCTTCATCACGAAAAGCGCTCGCCACTTGCCTTTCGGTGCTGCGACAGGTTCAGGCGAACTCGGCGCAGATCGAACGACAGCTTCCGGAGCCGGTCGGGGACTCACCGCGCGCGGAGCTCGGGCGACGTCCGGCGCATCCGCCTTCGGCTGAACTGGCTGAACCGGAGCCGCGGCTGGCCTCGGAGGGGTGGGCGTGGCAGGAGTTCGCGGAGACACACCAGGCGAAAGGCCATCGAGTCGAATCGAAATCCTCGACCCGATCACCCGCGAATCAAGTTCTTCAAAGGCCATAGTTTTCCTTTTGATCCATCAAAACGCTGCAGGCGCCGCATTCGCACGCGGCATTTCCGGGATACCGGACAGGGCGGTGGCTACGACTCGCGGAATCGCTGCGCTCGCCGGCCTCTGAATGATCGCCGCGGCCCCGATGCTCTTGACTGCCGTTTCGACGAGCTGAAGAGTCTTCGGGCGGTCTTCGGATACCTTTACCTCTACAGGCGGATCCTGAGTCTGCGTCGGCGCCGCTTCGCCTTCCTGTCCGCCCGCCAATGCGGCTGCACGCATCCGCTCGCGAGCTCCGGCAGCAGGCCCCACAGCCGACCAGCGCGTCGTTGCAACGTCAGTTTCGAGTACGCCGGCCGCCGCCTGCCCATCCGACAACTTTTCACAGGAGTTAACGGCGGCGCCCTCGAAATGTTGAGCGCTAGCTTCCTGCGAAGAACGTCGGGCATCCCTTGCGTAGAAGTCTCGAACCTGGCCAAATTCCTCCGGCGGGGCAAACTGCGAGTGCTTCTTCAGCTCGAGCATGGCAGCCTCGAGTCCCTCTTGATCGAAGCCGGCCTCCAGTTGCTCCTTTTCGTGCTCCTTGGCCATCTTGACCGCCTCGATGGGGCACACGCCGCGTAGCACCAAGTCGGCGTAGAAAACCGGACCTTGGGCCGAGTCCACCGATGCAGTGTTCCGCATCTTCAGAGACATCGGAATACCGACGAGTTTTCCGCCGAACGCACCATGCATCGCGTGAAGCTTGGCGACCAGCGTCTGTCCAGTGTTTTTGCCGGCCGAATGCAGGACAAAGACCGAGAACTGGTCACCTTGACCGTCGATACGAAATTTGAACGTGGTCCTGCGCTGGCAAAGCACATCCCGGCTGTTGCCGAACGGGCATCGGTCGCAGCCCGGGCACTCAGCTTCGCCGGTCCGATTCGCGTCGACAATCCGAATCGCTCTCTTGCCATCGCCAACACAGACCCGCTTGCCGTCCGAAAGACGGCGGGCCTCGAATTGTTGCGTGAGAAGCAGATCCGGGTTGTTGTACGGCAGCAGGATCGGGATCTCACGCAGCAGATTCGGATCTTGGTTTTCGCCGTCGGCCTGTCTGGTCTCCTTCTGCATTTTGAGCAGCTTCTCGTGAAGAGCATGCTTGACCCATGTTCCGTCGAGTTCCTTTCGCCGGGTATGCACCTCGAAGTAATCGAAATGCAGGAGTTCGTCTGCTGCCCCGGCCTCGCCAGGGCGAACATCGCCCATGCGAACCGTGCCGAGAATAGGGGTGTCGAATTCGAGTCCGGTAACCATTGCTTCCTCCGTAAGTCAGTGGAGGTCATTTCATCAGATTGCGATCCAGTTTCTAGCCCTTTCGTTCAGTGGCGGGTTTCGTGACCCCACACCGCCGATTTTCCCGTCAGGAAGCGAATGCTTTCGTCCAGTCGCGCAATCTCCCCACCGACATCTCCACCATTCCGCGCCGGCACATCGATCACACTGACACTGGATCCGTTGTGGAGATGGACGCGGTAGGCTTGATCGACAGTCGTGATCGTGACACCGTCGATTTCGCTCTCGTCGGCGATTGTTCGAGTACCCGTGCTGATCAACATTCGGCGCGCGTCATCGATTGCCGCGTCGATCCACTTGGCCTGGCCGATAACAGCGCCACCGAGTTCGGTCATATGGAAACCCAGGTAACCCTGCAGCTTCAGCACAACTGATTGCCAAACGTCCGGCGCCGGGAGGCTGAATCGCGAGCTTCCGCTCGTCTCTCGCGCTACCACGCCGATCGCCATGACGACCTCGGGCCAGACCTCGCCTGGTGCAATCGCGTGGACATATTGTTCAATGCTTGCGGTACGGTTGTGCATGGCGAGCGACACCATCTCGCGCTCGAATTCCTTCATGGTCTCCGGCGAGATCACCGTTGCACCGGTAAGGGGAATCAGACGATCCAATGTGCGAACACGGTAGGGCGTTGCGGCCCGTAGGATCCGCGTGACTTCGGACATGAAAAGATACTGTCCGCGAATCGACTCCGTCTCGCATCGGCAATTCCTCGGCAAGAGGATCGGCACACCAAACAGAGCTCCGCTATGCGTTCCAGTTACGTGTTCGGTCATGTCAGATTCCCAGAAAGAATGAATTGTTGGTATGTTCGAGCGCGTTCGGAACATCGCGAACAAGCCCCACTGTACGAAAGATCACAGCAACCTCCGCTTGATCCAGACGCGGAAACTCCCTACAAAATTCGGTGAATCCAACCGTCTGCGATGTCACCACGCAGCCCTTCTCGTCTTTCAGCGTCAAGAGTTCCGGATATCTGTCCGTTGCAGACAAGAGCGTTGCGAGTGCCCGAGCACGAAGTAACGGAGGATTGCCCACGTTGTTGTAGAGGGATCGCACTTCCTGGCAGACGTCGGTTGGCTGCGCGAAGTGGGTTTTCCCGAACTGCCTGAACGTCTGCTCGACGAATCGTTGTAGATCCGCGGCGCCTGGCCGGGATAGAGAGTTCACTCGTTTCATGGGATCGACGATACGCGATCACCTTCCGATATCTAGTCCTCTCGCGATGGGACAACTGACTCACGAGGCCCCTTGAAACCTCGACGCTCGCCTGTACGCTGTATTCAAACAGGAGAGGTATCGAATGAACGCACGCGCGCAGATCCAGCATCAAGTCGGCCAGACCATCTGGAGCGGACAGAAGAAAATCACGTTCGGCTGCGATCCGGACAGCTACACCATGTCGGTAACCGACGATGAGTATCACGGAGATACCGAGCACGTCTCGTCGACGCAACTCAAATCGATTCTGAAGACGCCGCAGCATTTTCTTGCGGCTGTTCAGGGCGCAGGAAAGGATACGGCCGCGCTTGAGTTTGGCAGGCTGGCTCACATGGCCGTGTTCGAACCGTGGCGCTTCGAGGACCTTGTCCTCCCCTTCGACGGCGAGTTCAACCGGCGCTATCGCGAGTGCAAAAAGTTCGTCGCAGACCATCCGAATCACACCGTCATTGGCCAAGACAAGTACGACGCACTTCTGGCCATGCGGAATGCTGTCCGCTCGCATCGGTTTCGCGGGCGTGCGCTCGGGGATTGGTTCGATGAGGGTGAGCCGGAGAAAGCAATCTACTTTGTCGAGAGAGTCACTGGCGTCAAATGCCGGGTCAAGGTCGACTGTCTGCACCCGGAATTCATCTTCGATCTGAAGTCGACTCTGGACGTGCTCCCCCGCTCGTTCAGCTCGGCCGTACAGAACTACCACTACGATATGTCTGCGTTCATTTACCAGACGGGGGTGCAGTACTTTACCGGCGACGAGCGTCCGTTCATTTTCGTGCCCGTCGAAAAGGATGCGCCCTATAGCGTCATGACGTACACCGCGGGTGATTCTCTGCTCGACAACGGGGCGCAGAAGTTTGAGGATGCGTTGAATCGGCTCAAGCACGCGCGCGAGCACGACTCGTGGCCGGGATACGCGGGGGAATATGTGCTCGAGATCGATCGGTGGCACGAGTACAAATCGAACCACCACATTCTCGGCGACTGAGCCGTGAGCTACTAGCCTGCCCATGTCCGAAGCCGACCGCTGTCGACGTGCACAAAATGCTTGGTGGCGTAGTACCCCACGCCACCTCCACGCAAATACATACCGAGCCTCGCCAGATAGTCGGTAGGAACGTCAGGAACACGTATATCGGCTGCTCGACCGACAAGATGCATGGAGTTTCGAGCGGCCCCCTCCGTCGTGCTGTTCGTGGCGTTCGTTCGATATCCAGACGTTACGACGATCGGCCTTTCCATCCCGGCCTGCGCGAACCACCCATACACACCGCAGAGAATGTCCAGGAGCGTCGGGTTCATCTGAACGACAGAGCCCGCCCGGACATCCCGCAGCAACGTGCAACACTGCACGTAAGCGTCAACGACCAATTGACCGTCCGCCCAATACACCGTCCGAACCTCTTCGCCGGTCTCCTTTCTCTTCAGCCAGAGCGTCCGTGGCCGTGACCAGTAGTCGACACTCTGTTGCGCAAAGATCTCCGGAGCCCATGCGGCTGCGGTCAACAGAGCAGTGCTCTGAAGGAACCGCCGGCGGGGCAAGCATTCGATCGGAGACGGGATGAGGAGATTTTCCATCCCCGCATTTTTTCTGGACTTTCAGATACCATCCAGCGCGAAACGAAGCCCATCGAGGGCAGCTTTCCAACCGCGGCCGCAGTTGGTGCATGGGAGCCCCAAAAGAAAAGGGGAGAAGCCTAAGCCCCTCCCCTTCTTACACGTGGTGATGATCATGCCCGTTTTGCTCAGCGTAGTACGCGGCATCAGCTTCGGAGTTGCGGCGATCTTCCTCCGCGGCGTTCCACTCTGCTTGTTCTCGCACACGCTTCTGCTTTGGCGTCTCGCCCAGGTCAAAAAAACCCGCGAAGAAGCAGAACAGCACGAACAGGCCGACAGCCCATTCAAACAACGTTTTCATATCTGCTCCAAAGTATTGCGGAGCAGCTCAACCCCGGGGGTGAGATGCCCCGTAGGTCGGTAAGCCGGTTTCCCGGATGGGCTGGATCCCCAGCTGGTCAGTTGAAACAAGAATCTTCGTCTCAGTGTGAGCCCTCATGGTATCGAAGGGTCCGTGCGATGGCAACGAAGAACAGCTTCTTGGCAGGAATTGTCCACAAGGTCGGACGATAGGTAGCCGGTTCTACAGGCGTGGCGGCGCGTTTGTATACATTCTTTTAAATATTACAGTCATTGTTTATGTGTTTAGCGTGCCCGGGTCCGTTGTGCGACAAGCGTTATCGGGAGGAAGGGTAACCAGTCATACAGGAAAGGGTGCCATTCACACGGCACCTCGTTGGCTCCAGGTTGCCATCTTTGCGAGAACACGGTACCCGAAATTACGGCACGTCATGTAAAAGCGGTTACCTGCGGACAAACGTTGCACAGATGTTGAGCATGCTGCTGCATGGGCGTCAGGTAACTGGATTTACCGCCGGACTGCGTTCTTGCTGCGTGTGGCACGTTCCAAGCGGTCAAGGTGTGGAAAATTTGCAACGAAATCCTCTCGGACGGAAGAGAACTAATTGAGTTCTCAGCAAGAAGAAGCTTGCTGGCAAAGGTAACCGTTTATACCGCGATTGCCGTCTGCGGGTCGAGAGCCTGTCAAATCAGGCGTCGGCATCCGTAAAAGCGGTTACCAATCTGTCGGGGCGGGGTTTAGCCGGGTGTCCTCAGACCCAACTGGTAACCAATTTTATGGATTCAAGAAGGGCCTTCCGTCAGAAGCTTTTCGTTCCACCGTGGTAGCGGCGAACGGGTCAAATTCGCCTTGACTTACGAATAGTCCCCCGAATGGGCGTTCCTTTCCCTCTTCCCTCCGTCTTGCCGTCCGTATATTTTTTGCTTCCAGTCAGGAAGTTACCGTTGCCATCGAAGCGTAACGGTACTCGTAAAACAGCGTCCCATGCGCATCGCATGGACTTCGTATTGACGAAGGGTTTCGTGCCCGCTCTGGGCGCTACTCGGTATTGGGATCGGCAGGAAATGAGCGACATCAGTACAAGTTCAAATAGGCAACTGGCAGTCACAACTAGCAAGACGAGCATTCCTGCAGAGAAGCGCGGCACGCCAGTCACGATGCGCAAGGCTAAGGAGGCGATCTTCGTCTTTCCCGAAAAGCCGTTGTCCGTACTGCAGCGTCGCTTGTTCAACGCGTGCGTCTACTTCGCGCAGCGCAATCCAGCCCTTCAGAGTTGGGTCGTTCAGTTGTCTCAGCTTGAGCCGATCATCGGGTATAACGATTCGAGTAATCGTCGGTACATCATGGGCGAGCTCATCAGCCTGATGAAGGCCCATGTGATCTGGGACGCGACAGTCAATCCACAAGACAGACGACTCTCGGCCTCTACCCTTCTCGCCGATGTGACCCACCTGGTCGATCAGCGAGCTTATGAATTCTCTTTCAGCCCGAAGCTTCGAGAGGTCCTCCTAAATCCAGAGATTTGGCAACGCATCGACCTCGCCATCTCCCAGCGATTCCGTTCGATGGGCACTGCGCCGCTCTACGAATGGTGCAAACGTTACGAGCGGACTGGACTTACGAGTCGCTGGGCCTGGGAAGACTTCCGCCACGCCGTCGTCGGCATCGTTGAGGCGGAATCGATCTACCAGCAGTACAAGTTCTTCAAATCGAAAATTCTCAAGCGAGCGATCGCGGAAGTGAACGATCTCTCTGACATTGAAGTGACCCTGAAGGAGTACAAGAACGGACGGGTTGTCGAGCAAATTCAGTTCGAGGTTCGGCGGAAGAACGGCGCCCGGCCAGCCGTCGAGAGCGATCCCGATGAGTTGATTAGCGTCCCATCCGTGACGGCCCTCCTCGAGGACGTGCTTCGAATCGGAGTAACCCCGAACCGAGCTGCCCAGATCATCAACGAATACACACCGTCAGACATTCGCGCAGCGCTGAACCATACCGTTCTCCGCGACGCCGCCACCAACAAGGAGCCGCTTAAGAATCGTGCATCCTTCTTCATCTGCAGCCTGGAAAAAGGGTATGCGAAGCCGGTTTCTCTCACGCCGGCTGCCGCCCCGACTGAACCGGCAGCCCCGCTGTTGACCGATGCGTCCCTTCGCGAAAGCTTCATGCGAAGCCGCGATCCTCTGGCGGAGGCCTCGTTTCTTGCAATGGCGCTCGATGAACAAGCCAACGTCCTACACGACTACAACTCGAGTGCGCCCCACGAGCAGCTGCGCTACGACCCCGCAAAAAAGGCGAAGCTTTCAAAAACTGCATTTATTCGCTATCTGAATCTTCGTCTCTGGGGCGAACCCTCTGACGCGGACGTGTATGCCTTCCACTTCCCCAAAGCGGTAGCGTGACCCGACTCTTGCAGCCCCCTGCGCCGCCTAACTAGCATCCCTGCTACCGGGCGACTCGCCCTCCCCCAGTCTGATGCCTAGAATTGAAATTAGGCGCCGGCCAGTTATTGGCCAATTCTGGTCATATTCCGGCCACACCAACTACTGCAGAGATGGATAAAGCATCGGTTTGATCCTTCACAATCCTTTGTAGGCCTCATATTGGCCAGTAACGGCCGATAAATGGCCCACCTCTAGATCATCAGTAAGTACAACCGAAAAACAATCAAAGACCATGAAATCAACTTATTATTAACCCGACCTAGTCGACGCTTGCTATGCATATCATGCAAGACGACCAAATGTCCGCACCCCATCTGGCGCGTGGCCGATAGAAAGTTTCGGTTCCGGAATCGAATGTCCTAGGCATCCAAAGACCGAACGCCATAAGTTTTTTCGAATTGACCACAATCCAATAATTTCTGCCCAATCTTCGCCCATAGACAGACCATTTACGACGACGCGGTGCACCGCTTTTTTGCCAGTCGCAACATTCACAAGTGGCGTCGAGCAAATCGAACTCAATGTGACTCCCTTTGAACAAGAAGAAGCGCACAGAACATCCCCATCCCCCGCAGGGCTGTGCCGGTCTTCCGACCACGCATCTAGCTCAATCTCCTTTACCCTAAGGTTGCGCTGCGCAGGCTGTTGGTTTCAACGTTGAAACCGGCGGCGACTAGACGACCCGCATCTTTTTTCGCATCCATAGAGACGAACGACCAATCACGCCGCGTGCGCCTTCGCGGTTTCAACGTTGAAACCAACTCAACCCCAGACGGGACGTGGGCTTTCTCGGCCGAGCTCACATGGCATCAGACGTACGTCGAGCTTGCGCCTTCCTCATTTCAACGTTGAAATCGCAGTCAGGCAATCTCTCCTGGTGAAATGCCACTCCGCAATAGCTGGATTGATCTGCGCGTGAGGTTGGACGTAGACATCGAGACGCCCCGCACCGTGCAGCCGCCGATGGCTTCCGATGGTTCAATGTGCTCCCAAGTTGCCCAGTGTTTCGTGGCATCACTTTTAGTTTACGGGCATCCAGATTCAATTTGACAACTTCGCACTCTGTACAAAAAGGCATCCTGATCGCGGCGTGCTTTCTAGATGGGGTAGGTGACTCGCGCCCGATGTCGTTATTGCTGCGCGCCGTTCTGGTAGAAGCGGGACGGGATGCCACCCAGGCACCGTCGAACAGTTGGGTGGCGTGGAGGTTGCTCTGCGATGCCCGCAGGTTTCAACGTTGAAACCCGTTGTGTCTAAGCGTCATTTTTCGAAAAAGAGCCTGACGCTTCTTGATTCCATAAGCTCGGCCAGCTACTGTGCTCCTAACCAACATTGGGGCAAAAGAATGGGAAAAATTTTTGCGGTTGCGAACCAAAAGGGCGGGAGTGGTAAGACCACGATCACCCTGAACCTCGCTGGTGCCTTCTCCCACGAAAGTCCGGACTCGAGAATACTTGTTGTAGATACCGATTCTCAAAACACTGCGACTCGTGCGTCGGGGGCAGGGGAGACCCGGTATCCTTTCGCAGTTGCAAATCTCGCGGCGGCTGGCAAAGGGCTCGGACGGGAGATCCAGCGTTTTGCCTCGGATTACGACTTAGTGTTAGTCGATTGCCCGCCGAGCGTAGATAACCACAATACCGAAACTGTTGTTGGAATCGCGGATTTTGTCCTGGTCCCGATGGACGCGTCGGTCGTCGATGCTTGGAGTACACAAGGAATGCTTCAGTTGGTGCGCCGGCTCGTCGGCCCGGATTCCACGAAATGCGGAATTGTTTTCAATCGAGTTAATACGAAGACGATCGCATATTCCGAGATCAGCGAGATAATGTCTGAGGGTAACCCTTATCCGATCTTGAAGAGCACGATCGCCCTGAGAGAAGTCTATAAGACTGCGATTGGGACTGGGACCACGGTCTTTACCGTCAAGGGGCAGCGCTCGACCAAACAGGCCCGGGACGAAATCATGTCTGTAGCATTGGAAATGTTGGGAATTATGGGATTGATGGAGAATTCCGAGAATGAATGACAAAGCTCGTAATCAACAAACTCGAAACCGCCTGGGCAGTGCGCTCCGAAAAGGGTTAGGAAGTGAGAAGGGCGAGGTCGATGCACGGCTGGACGCCCTGCGCCTGCCAACCGCTCCGAATGGCTTTCCCGCGCCGGCGCTGACAGCAGAGATCGCACCTTACGGAGGACGCGGTAATACTGCATCGGTCAACCCGCGTATCCAGTTGCCCCTCGCGGAGTTGGTGTCGAACCCGTTCAATCCTCGGACGTTCTATAGCCCCGAAGAAATTGACGCGCTCGCGGTGAAACTGAAACGAGACGGTCAGTATGAAACGATCAAGGTGACGCGTAATCACCGCGTTCCGGACAAGTATGTCATTGTCGACGGTGAGTATCGCTTTCGGGCGAAGAAGAGCCTCGGCGAGGAGTACATCGCCGCCGAAATCCTGCAAGATCTGTCCGATCAGGATCTTTACCTGATCGCAAACCGCATCAACAAGGATCGTACTGCCCAAACTCCGTTCGACGATGCAGTCGCCTGGACCCGATTGATTCAGGAGGGCATCTTCGCGGACCAAGAGGCTTTGGCGGCGAGCCTCGATCTCAGCAAAGCTCAGATTTCCAAGACGCTGCAACTCACATCCCTTCCTGAGAACCTGCTGCGGAGAATGGCCGAGTGCCCCGAGATTGGTCTCGCCCATGCGTATAACCTGAAGCTGATCTATGAGCGGAAGGGATTGCAGGACGCCGAGCACGTTCTCGAAAGGCTACTGGCCGGCGAGCTGACGGTTAAACGTCTTCAGGAAATGAATCAGCGAGCAGACGCAGGCGACACGACGCCGCGCACGAAATCACACTATAGTGCGCGAGTCCAGTTTTCGAGTGCGGAAGGGAAGGAGATTGGGCAGTTGAAGCGGTTCCGTGACGGCCGCACGGAGCTCAAGTTGACCGGACTGTCGGATGAGCAGCAGCAAGTGCTTGCCACGCGCCTAGAGGCCGTTGTCCGGGAGATCATTACTGCCAGCCCGGCAGAAGGTGATCAGAGCGCTTGAATCGGTCTGCCTCGGGAAGTAGATGACGCGGAGGGGGCACATGTCCACCTTATGGCAGATATGGGCGTGCGTACCCCAGGCGGGGGCTAGTGTGAGTCGAGTTGGAGGAGGGCAGGGGGAATGCTACAGCTAGGAAAGAAGTTGAGGCTAACCTTGAATGAAGCTCGATTCTTCAAGGTGCTCACTGGTAGCCATCTGTCGCCGACGTCGGTCGACGACTACAACCGTGCGATTAAGCGTACCGCCGAGCACTACCACCTGCTGGCCGCGCAGGAAGACTCCGCAGATGCGGAGCTTCTTGCGCGGATAGCAGAAGGGGAACTGATTACGGCTGAGCCGGCATCAGAACCAGACGAGCGATGACGCTGCTCGCATAACGCCCGATTCCAGGCGCGTCGCAGAGCGTTGTCAGCTCTTTTGCAAGACCCTTTTCCACCAGAATCTCCACCACCTCTTCGAGGCACGAGAGATCGCCGACGAGCGACGGATACCGGCGGAAGTTCTCGAGCAGCTTTTCCGGATACTTGCCAGCCACCTCGAGGAGGTGACTGTGGGCTTCCGAAATAGCTTGGCGACGCAGGGCACGTTCCGACATAACGACGTTCGTCATGACAATCTCCATAGGAGCTTGCGAAGACGTCGTTCCCCACGAGGGAATCGAGTCCCCGCATGGGTTGAAAACACGCCTGAGCGGTATCCCGATCAAATCGAGATACAGCCGTAGCCGTGGCACTGCAGATGACAAGTCGCCAGAAACGACGACGTCAGACAGGAAAATCCCGAGGGGGACTTTCTAGGCTACCGAAGTAGCAAGCCGTCCACCAAGGGACGAGCAAGATCCAAGGGATCTCGCGGGAAAACCAGGCACGCACCGTGTCCCGAATCCAGCTTGCAACGGAGGAAGCGCGCAAACCCCGGAGGGCTTGGAGAAAATCTTGGGAAAGGCCTTGATGCTTTTCCCAAGATCTCCCCGAGAGGATCTGCGTTCTAGGAAGGGCTCGAAAGGGTGCGAGTTCCAGCTGCTCGGTACGACAATGTGCGTATTGTTTTTCAGCTTTGCTGGAAAGTCAACAAATTAGTTCCTGACAGGAATCTAAATTGCTCCCCGACACCGGCGAATCTAGATCAACTACCACGACAACGGGCTAGACTGATCTCTCCTTTGCTTGAGCCGCAACCTGCCATCGGGCGATCAGGAGGCTGCACCTGCGGCCGCGGTGATCGCACCAATCTCGAACGCAAAGTGGAGCAACTCCTCCGCTGAAGGCTCTGAGACGTTTTTCTGGTAAATCAGCTCGATGATCGTGGCCTCCACCAACTTTGTGAGTCCCTTCTTTGTGTACTGCTGCCAAGCCAAGGAGTTCTTGCGCAGGTCATCTTCGACATCTGCGATGATTTCCCGCTGTTTCTCGGGACTTTGGGCCGCAAAGCGTACTCGAATTTCATCGACCTTGGCCTTCTTGTAAGCGTCCTTCATCGTCGTCAGAGTCATCCTCGGCTCCGCCTTGGGCAGCAGCTTTGGAGAGCTTGGTGCGCGAGGTTCTTCAGCCGTGCGTGGCGGGCGCCGCGGCGCGTCCGCGTAGTTGTTCTCTACACTAGCCATGAAAAAAGCCTTCGGGCTTGCGACAGGCTCAGCGCCTTTCTTTTTGATGCGCTTGTCGGTGTAGTCTGCTTGCGCAAGTAGATATTCTTCATCGAATCGCATCGCCGTGGCCGTGATCTCCTCGTCCTGCAATCCGAAAGCGCGTAGTCGCTTGAGGAGTTCTTCACCGACGATGGCCGGCAGGCCCTCCATCGGCAACTGGGCCTGATCGCTGTTTTCGAGGACAAACCACATCTTGTCCATCTTCTTGCCGCGCTTGGAGAGGTGCAGAACGATCTTGAACCGCTGCTCGTGTGCGTTCACCTGATCGACCGCGCGAAGCAGCATTTTGTTGAAATCTCGAAACTGGCTGTGTGCCGTTTTTGAGCCGGAGAGAAGTACGCTCCAAGTCGTCCAGTGTTCATGAAACGTCTCACGTTGGGCGAAGCCGTGATAACGACTCACGGTCTCCCACAGGGTCAGCGCCGAGTAGCTCGTGAAGACGTTCTGCATTCGCATGTCGATACGGTTGTAGATCTCCGGATCGAGCAATTTCTTTGCGAGTTCCGGCGGAAACGAGAACCGGATTTTCTGGCCGTCTTCGGTGATGTAGACCTCGGCCACCATGTTGGCGATACCCCAGCTGCTCTTTCGCTGGCCGCTCGCATCACCACGGAAATCGAACTCAGCCTGAATGGAAGCAAGCTGGCGGGCTATCTCCTTGAGGTACTCACGATTGTTTGCGCTCGTGTGCCCGACAAGAGAAGCGAACTCGGTCACGCTGACTTCAAAGGTGATCTCGTCCTCCTGGCGGTTCTTCTGCGCGATATGCAACATGACGTTATACGCCTTACGCTGCAAGAACGTGATCTCGCCAGATGTCGACATGTTGCGTATCGTGATTGCTTCCGGCGCCTTACGCAGCTCGACGGGTCTATCCGACTGCTCGGAGCTTTCCTTTACAACAACTACTTTTGTCTGCGAGGAGCCGACGGCCCGCGGCTTGCGCGGCGCGCGTTTTCTGGCTACGGGGACTGTTTGTTCTGCCGGCAGGACCTCAATCTCCGTCAGGTCAACAGTAGTCTGAGCGGAAGGCTTCGCCTTGGCCATGAGGAAATGTGCCATCAGAGGTTGAGTTGAGGCACATTTAAGAGGGTTCCGTCGTCTGTGTCAACGAGATGTTGGTGCCACGGCTAGTGCCAACAGTGCCATTGTTAGAATCGTCCTTCCTGGCGAGGTCTCGGGACGGATGTGGTTGAGGTGTCCAACGTTTCTAAAAACACTGCTTGTGGTTTATTGAATAAACCTTGTAAACCTTATTGGTGACCACAGAAATTCTAATGAATTCAGTGGGTTGGGGCACTTTTGCGTGCCGCCGTTAGTGCCTCAATGTGCCATCTCCAGCATGCACCTGTGCCATGTTCAGAGGAATTCGGTGCCAAGGCCAGGTTTCGGTTCCATGGATACCCTCTGTTGTTCCATGGATAGAGTGAGTCCCGCGAATTGTGCCATGCTTAGATCGTTGCTTCTAAGTGTGGCACATTAGCCGGAGAGCCTTATCTGGCAAGCGTTTGCGGACACAGGACGAGGAGGCGAGATGGAGGTCGAAGGCGCTCACAGCACTAGCCACGGCACACAACACTCTATCCACGTCACATGAAAAGTCGAGCCGACTGACATCGCACGCTACGCTTGTCTTCTAACCATGGCACATATACCGTCCGGGTGGGTGTCGCGGTGCATCGATATGCCGCAAAGCCTTACCCACACCAGGACGGCACAATTTGCGAAACCCGTGTCGGATATGGGTTTGGAGGGGACTGCCGTAGGCCTGATGGTAGGCAACCTAATCTCACGAGCCACTCTATCGATGGCACATTTGTGCCCGCGGCCTGCGTGTCTTCAGGCGAAGACCTCGCCCAGCGACTCGCGCAGTGACGCTCGAGCGCCCCAATGAATTTTCTCTACGAATGGCACATTTGCGGTCGGTCAGTGCCACTGCAGTGGGCGTCTCGTCATGGCCAGCAGCGTGGACAAATCCCTCAAGTCCCTTATAGACAAAGGGTTTGAGGAAAGCTTGGGAGGCTTGCGAGCTCCTCGGAGGGCCTTCGAGTCTCGTACTAACGATGGCACATTAGAGCGGGGGCGGATGCTCCCTTCGTTTCTAAACATGGCACATTTGGCGAAAGGATGATGGTCTTGCCGGCCGCTGGAGCGCAGGGAGAGTTGCATTGTCTAACGATGGCACATTTGACGTTAAATTCGGGACGTCGTCACATGTGCAGCAGTTCTAGGCAACGTGTAGTGCCCTCTGTGAAAGTCCCGTCAAACCCTTGCTGGACAAGGCTTATGAGGATCTAGACAAGGTGCCTGCGCTTGGAGCTTCGATGTCAGTCTCGGCGCAGAGATGCGTTCCGTAAGAGGCATCTAAGCATGGCACATTTGGAAAACACTCCCGGAGACCCCGGGGCATGCTTGCCCGATGGGGACTTGCTCTCTAACGGCGGCACATTTGAGGCCGGCACCGCCCGTGGTTTCTATGAACAAGCCCCAGATCTGAGCCCGTGGCGCGCAACACAATAGCCCAAACCGTTGCTGGATAAGGCTTTCCAGTCGCTGCGTGAGCTGAGCGCGTTCTGCCTACCCTATCTAACGATGGCACATTTGTCGGCCGCTCGAGTTTCTAGCGATGGCACATTTGCGAAAGCGCCTTGCCTGCGGGGAAATTGGCAGCGCCGGTATGTCGAGGACAAGCCGTCTTTCTAACGATGGCACATTTGCCGCGGGCTTAAAGCCGCCAGGCGACAGGAGAGCCGCGAAACCCATGCTGGATAAGGCCTTTACACGAATGTCAGATTCGCGAATGCGTCGCGTGCCGACCTCTTCACAATACTAACGATGGCACTTTTAGCGCAGTGAGGATTCTTCCTTCTTCTCGTGGGCCCGCATCCGAGGGTCCAGAATACCCAAAGGTTCGCGCACGACCGACGCCGCCGGAGCGTGGGCGGATGGGGGGACTTCTTTGGCGCGAAGTGATCCCGAAACTTCTCACCTTTGTGGGTTATATACGCCGTGGCGCTTATCAGGCACCGATGCGGACGAATCTTCGATTCGTCCGAACCCCAGGTCTTCAGGAGAAGACCCCGATTCTGCAGCAAGTAAGGCGTAAAAAAACCGGCCTGTTTGGCCGGTTTTCAAGGAAGAGAAGGGCGCCGATTAGAACGCGAAGAATGGCCCCATTCCACCTGAATTCGCCGTGCCCGCGATCGCCGTATAGATCGACCGGCCGTAGGAGAAGGGGAGTGCCGTGAATTATGGCGTCCGCCGGCGAACTCCCAGGATGAGGGGAATCTGTTAGCCCGGTACGGGCAGCGCTGGCAAAGCATAGGCCACCCGGCAGTCCCGGAGGTTTCCCATGATATCCGCTGCAGTGCCTTCGTTTTTTGCTGAACGTCAACGAGGCTGCGGTGCGTTCCGAGCGGAACGGTGCGGTTCGGTTGATCACACACACGCAACTCAATTACGTCCGGAGCGCATTCCTAGTGCGAATTCGGGAGCTTCCCTGGGCGAGGCGAGGGGCTGCTGACGCCGCGTTAGCGAACGATGTAAGGATTGTTGACCAAGTCAGCGATTTCGGGACCGCGGTAATGTGCACTGACCCAAACGTCCTTTTTCGCGTCCGGACTGCTATTGGGCGGGCGTCGCCAGAATCCCGGGACAAGGAAGCGGACCTTGACTGCGCGTTTGCTACCCAGCGAGCTCGGGTCGTAATGCACCGTCGGGTCGATGACTATGGGGATGTGTTTGATGCTCTCGCCAACGAGCGAGTACGGGCGGCTAGATGACGAGCCAGTCGGTGACTTGTGGTCCCGATGACCTCCGGCGTGGATTGGGCGGGGCGCGAGTAGCTCGGTGATTTCTGCTCCGCGCGAGGTCACGTAAAGAATGCCATTCACCACCATCCTGATAAAACGGACTTTCTCGTCGAGGAATCGCTCGACGGCCCCGTCCTCTGGGACAAGCGACCCATCAGGCGCCTTCGACCAACCAATATTAGTCGTTGAAACATTGGCGGTACCGCGCATGTCCGGCTTGTCCCAGTCAGTATTGAGCGCCTGTTCCAGATCCCAGTCATCTTTCATTGCAAGTTGCCGGGAAATCCCATTGGAAGACCCTCCCCAGTGGTCCTCGTGTTCATACGCGACAATCAGCAATCGTCGGAACCCGAATTCCTTCAATGTGTCTTCGCGGACAAAGACCGTTATTGTGTGAACCCTGTCAATCGGAGTTCCGATCATCGCGTGAAATGCTTCTGAAGCTGCGTCAGAGCGAAAAACAAACACAAATCCGGGCACCGGCAACTTCAAAGCCGGCGCAGGCATGTTCAACGCTGTATACGACAAACTCTCAGTCAAGCCAGCACTGAAATAGTATGTTTTGCTGCCCCCGTGAAGAAAGCTGACGACACACCGATATTGGCGTAGAGCGTTGAGAGAGGCGGCTTCGAGCAAGCGAGGGTCGAACACCCACGGGTTTTCCTGCGGGCGGTTCGCCATGGCCATGATCCACGCTTGAACAAAGTCGTCCTCGGCGCAGGTGCCGTTTGGCGGAAAGATCTTTTCGGGAGTCTCGTCGCTCTCGCGCATGCGCGCCAGGTCGACCTCCGCGAATTGGAACATCGGGTGGTTTACCGAGCGCAATAAGTCGACGAAATCTAGCGGCAGACCATCTGGAAAAGCCTCAGATGAAGTCTTGGCGGCACCTTTCGGTCCTGGCGAGCGCTGGTCAAGCTCAATCAATCTTTTGAGGTCTGCCTTGCGTCTGCTGGCTTTGCCCATATGATTTCCCGAACCATTTCCGGAACGTCGACATAGGATGCCACGCCCTGTGCTGCGATGTCATGCATTGCCGAATGTGGCATCATTTCGTACCCCATATCAAAAAGGGTCGCAACAGTCGGCCGAGGAGGGTGCCAACACCTCAGTTGGCGCTAGCGGCTCCTATCGCCGAGAGAGCAATTTTTCAGTTTCCAGCGCACGAGATGTTTCCTCGTCGTCGATGTACACGAGGCTGGTGTTCACGTCGGCGTGACCAAGGTTTCGGGCGATGGTAATTAGGTCGGCGCCGGACGCGACCAAACTTTTGGCAAAACTGTGACGCAGCCAGTGCGTGGAGGCTTGTTCGAGCCTGTCCGCTTCGACAGGATCGCGAGCATCCCACCAAGCCAGCGCCTCCTTGAAAATCGCCTTCACCAGCCGGTACAGCGAGGACCGGTCCGTGACGCCGTCGATCGTTCCCAGATCCCGGCGCAGGGCGCGAAGCCCCCGGTCACTGACCTGCCTGTTGAGCTTGGGCGTTCGCCGCCGGGCGCCAAGGATGAGAGGGGTCGTTTCGCCCGTGATGGGCAGGGAGGAGAGGCCATAGGCGAGCCGATAATCCTGGAGGCTACCCATGACGGCAGCGCACGAGACCGTCCGTGCCAGGCCGCCTTTCCCTGATTCGACCTCGATCACCCAGACGCCCTCCGGATAGTCGGGGTTCTTCGCCCGCTGCGCGGCGGTAAAGCGCACGTACTGGATCGAGCCCATCGTCGCGCTGATTGCCTCCGACGTGCGCAAGCCGGTCTTTGTGAAGAGATCCAAGACGAAAAGATCTCGAGCCTGTTTCGCCCGTTCGCGGTCGGTAGGTTCTCGGTCGCTGCCGTCCGGGTTAGTGCCGAATTTCCGACCGACGATCGCCTCCCGGGCGAGCTCAAGGCCGTCTGGACCGACGAACCGCTTCTGTTTCTTGCCTCGCTGACGTTTCTTTCCCGCAAGACCATACCCGGCAAAAGGATCGGCCCGAAGGTACTGGACCGCCACCAGCCACTTGAACAAGCTGCCGGCGATGACCTGGCTCTGGCGTGCGGATGCCGTGCTCAGGGCCTTGCGGAACGGGGTCCAGCGAGCATCGCCGCGCGGGACACGCTCGGCGCAAATTGCAGCGTCGTCAGGAGCTTTCAGGAACGCAAGATAGTCGCCGGCTTCCTCGAGCGTCCATTCCGAGATCGGCGTGTCGATCCATCGCGCATACCAGAAGAGCCGCCGCGCCTCGACCACGTACTGGGCGAGCGTCGTCTCGGCCAGACGGCCGTCGCCAGCTTCCTTTGTCTTCAGCCACTGGATCACGACTTCCTGTTCGGTGAGTCCGAGCGGCAGGATCGGACTGGTCGCTCGGTTGGGCGGCGCCGAGCTGGGCAGCTGCTCGACCACGTAGGCTTCGATCGCAAGTTCTTTGGGCATGGTTGTTTTTGCTTTGTCCAGCGGCGGAGAGTAGAGTTTTCCGAATAAAGCCTGATCCGTACAGAACGCACCATTATACAAATAATGATGCAAAGTAGATGTAAATCGTAGTTAAAACTACGATTTTATTTACTCAATTCACGCGCCCGCCTATACTGGCTCGGTACAATGCTTCCCGAGGATTCCGTGGCTCGCCCTCGAATCTCCTTCACCGACGCCCAGATGCGCGGGATGATCCCCGCGGCCGAAGCTGCCGATCGGAACGCCGCGCCCGGCGATAACGGCCGGTTTCTCGACGAATTCATCGTCGGTGTCACGCGCTGTACCGGTCGAATCTACGGACAAACGACCTATGAGCGGCTGCTCGACGCCTTCCTGATCCGCCGGCGCCCGTCGGCGCAGACCTGGAGCAAGGCCATCCAGCGGGCGCACGCTTCCGGCATCGCCCTGACCGCGCCCACGTCCGAACTCGCTACCGCGCAGACTCTCCCCGTCGACCAGCAGGCTTTGGTGCCGGCTGTCGCCGCGCCGGTACCGCAGATCGCCGTCGGCCAGCAAATTTCCAATGACGAACTCCTCGAGCTGAAAACCCGGGTACAGGTGGCCGAATCGGTGCTTCGAGACGCTTACGCCAGAATCTCCGGATTGGAAGCGCAGCGGGCCTCGCTACTCGACCGTGCCATGACCGCGGAAGCTGCGGCAAGAGTTGCTGGCGAGCAGATCGAGAACGAACGTACCGAGCACGCCGCGCAGGCCCAGGCGTTGACTGATCGACTTGGCGATCTAAGCGCCACCGTCACCCGCCTTTCGGGACTTGAGCGGCATCTTCTCCTCCAGACTGATGCGCTACGTCAGGATCTCGGCCAGCAGCGAGATCTGTATAAGGCCCGGGCCGAGGCTGCGGAAAAAGCTCTCGCAGTCGAAAGGACGCAGTCCGATGCGATGCGCCGGATACTGGGAAATCGGGCACTTTCTCAATAGAGTTAGCGCGTTTGGGTTGACGCGGCACTCTGGAATCGGCCACTTCCCCTTCAGAACTTGAACAGCACTGACGTTAACAGACTGGGGTATTTTTCACATCTTGACGCTCAAGAAAGCCTCATAAGGGGGCTTGAATTGGGTTTGGGTCGTGTCAGACTGGGTTTAAGTTCGTGACGGGAAGTACTCAATTTCCCGAAATTTCCCCGCCCCTTGCTGGGTGGTCGACCAATAACTGAGTTCGTAAATGACGCTGAGCGTTGAACACATCAAGGCGGAAATGCTCCCGCGGCTCTTCGCCAATTCGGCCGCGATCGCGGAATACGGCAATACCGCCGGCGGTGCCGCTGCAATCAACGAGATATCCGACCTGATGGAAAGCGGGTCTGTCGGGAAGCTTGCTGAGCGGATCGCCCAGATTGTCGGGAAACTTCAGGATGCAGATCCGGAACGGATCTCGCGCCCCTCGACGTGGCTGGAGCGCCTGACGGGAAAGCCGCTCGAGCGGCAGTTGCGGTATCAGGTGGCTCGAAAGTCCCTCGATGAGCTCATTTCCGATACCGAAGGCATCGCGCAGCGCGTGCGCGACACGCTCAAACGGATCGACGAAGTCATCTCAACGCATACCGCCGATTCGGATGAGCTGCGCCTGTACATTCAGGCAGGCCGTGAATTTCTCGACGAGAATCCGGCCGCGGGCGAAATTCAGGGAGGCGTTGTCGAGTTCGATCGGCCACGCGAACGATTCGCCCGCAAGCTTGCCAACATGGCCACCCTGCTCGCCTCGAATGAAATGAGCATCATCCAGATGAAGATGACCCGTGCCCAGGCGGTCGACATGCTGGATCGCTACAACGAGGCCGTTTCGGTCATGGTGCCTGTCTGGCGCCGGCATACCCTGGCGCTGATCACTACCACCAACATGAACTCGGCTCTGATCAACGAGGCGACGAAGGCGCACCGTGCGCTCGCTACCAGCCTCGCCAAGAGCCTCGAAGGGATCAAACAGTAACCATGGAGAGAACGACGATGAAACTCGATTTGCAAACGCGCACGACCGCGGCCACCTTCGACCTCACCGCTTCGAACCTCAACGCGCTGGGTCTCCGTGACGACGATGTCGCAGAAGTGCAGCAGGTTGCGCTTCGCCTCCAGCCTACGAATCCACTCAGCGTCGCCGAGTTCGGCCGCGACGTCGCGGATCATACGTCGCGTTACGCCGACGGCCTGCTCGAGCAAGTCAGAAACAGTGATCTCGACGAGGCTGGCGCGAAGCTCACGAAGGTGGTGAACATCGCACGTGAGCTCAACGTCTCGGCGCTCTCCAACAATCGCTCGAAGATTCCGGTTGTCGGACCCCTGATCGACAAGTTCCGCGTTCGAACGCGCAATTTCATCGGCCAGTTCGACACGACGCGCGGACAAATTGAAAGCCTTGTCGCCGAGGTCCAGACCACCCAAGAAAACGTCGCACAACGTAACGAAGGCCTCGAGCAGATGTTCGGCGCCGTGCGCGAAGAGCATCGTCTGCTCGGCATCCATATCGCGGCCGGCAAGATCCAGTACGCGCAGTTTACCCAGCAGGCCGAGGATCTGCGTCAACAGGTCGGCAACGACCCGGCCCGCCTGCAGGAACTGTCCGATCTCGACGCCTTCAACGCGAATCTCGACAAGCGGATCGGCGACCTGACCGCTCTGCAGCAGAACGCGATGCAGACGCTGCCGATGATCCGCATGATCCAGGCCAACAACCAGATGTTGGTCGACAAGTTCAACACGATCCGCGAGATCACAGTGCCGGCCTGGAAGCGCCAGTTCATGCTCGCGCTGTCGCTCAATGAGCAGCGCAACGCGGTGGATCTGGCCACGACGATTGACGACACCACGAACGACCTGCTCCGGCGGAACGCAGCCCTTCTGCACCGTAACTCGGTCGAAACGGCCCGTGCGAACCAGCGCCTGGTCATCGACGTCGACACGCTGCAGACCGTCCAGTCCGAGTTGATCAGCACGGTCCAGGACGTCATCCGTATTCAGAAAAATGGCGCGGCTCAGCGCGCTACAGCCGAAAAGCAGATCGAAGCCATGCGTATCGACCTGCGTGCCAAGCTCACGAATCAGGGCGTGCGGGAGGTTGCGTGAGCGCACAGGTAACCGAATTTAACGCGGAGATCGTTACGCTCGGAAAACGGGCGTCGAAATTCGTCAAGTGGGGGGCGCTCGCGGGTGTCGCCGCTGCCGTGTCTGCGGGGCTGGCCGTGTACTTTGGGCTCAAGGCTCATTGGGCGGTGCCGGTGGCCGTGATCACCTCGCTCGACATTCCACAAACGATCATCGCCCATATTTCCGATGCCGTGCCCAGCGGCGGGGACGGCTCCGCGTTTTCTGGTTCACCGCTTTCCGGTGCGTTGGAATCGATGGCTTCCATGCTAACAGGGGTAGGTGAGGTCCTTGCCCCTTTGTCTCTCATTGTCGGCCTTCCGATGATTTTCCTCGGTGAAGACGGCGGAATGAGAGTGCTCGGCAAGCTGGCCGTCGGAGTTGGAATACTTCTGACGGCACCAATGCTGATGTTCTCCATGGTCGGTGGTGCGCCTAGTAGTGACAGCGCTCCGCAGATGAGCGAGCGGCAGGTCTTCATGCAGGCCGTTGATTCTCTGGACACGAAATGGCTGCGGGAGGCGTTCGCAAAACCGTCGACCGTTGCTGACCAATATGTGCTGGCACAGCTGGCCGTCATCGACCGCAGCGCCGACCATCTGGGGGCCTTCGCGCAGACGATGAGCAGATCCCCGGAATCGCTCCAACACGCTGGTCTGACGCCGCGTCTCGACGTTGCATACGCGATCGACGAGGCATACTTCAAAGAACCTCGATCGAACTGGGCAAAATCGTACGTCCAAGATGCAATGGGCCGCGTTCGTCGGTTCAAATCCTGGGAAGACGCCCAACTCGCTTCGTGTGGCATCCTTTTAGCCATCGCTCTCGGTCTGCTTGGCTTCGGTAAATCGATCACGGCTCGCCTGCGGCGCATCGACCAGCTGCAACAGCACACGCGAATGATGCGCTTTTCCGATCTTTCCGGGAATCAGCTAGAGCAAGCCCTCCGCTTATTCCCAAGCGTGAACAACGAGCAACCGTTTTACTACGTTCTTGACGACGAAGGCAACGTACATCGGCGAGAGCCGTTGGAGGCAGTGCTAACATGACGCCCGTGCGGCCAGGACTTCCTGGCCGCAGTCACATTCCATACCTGCAGATACTAATGAGCGACAGTTCACAGCGGCTGACAATCAGCATCAACGATCAATGCTACTGGGGCGCCTGCCTTTCGATAGCGGCATCGTCTTCTATCATAGACAAGTCGTGGGTGACCCTGATTTGGACGATCGCGATCGGTGTGCTCCTGTTTCTGCCGGCACTGGCTCGCAGAGCCTGGCGCCGGGAAATGCGCGGTGCGAAAGTGGCAGCAATCGCTCTGCTTGCGGTGTTCTTTACCGTCATTGCGATGACGGTCGCTTCCATAGCGGAACGCCTCACTCTCATAAACGCCGAAACGTATCCGGCGTGGCTGGCGAACGGCCACCTGGCGCTCGGTAGCGCGAACACTGAGAGCCCGCTGTTCAATGACATGACGGATCGTATCTGCCGCGGCAGGCACGGCCCGAGGATGATTCTGCATAAGGCCGGCGGGGAGATTGTTGTTCGCTGCGATCCCTTCTCTTACTGGCCCTTCACACGAACGTACGTCGGCTATGAAAAATGACGCAGCTAGTGGAACCCTCCCGACACTCGGTCACTGGGTACTGAAAAACTTGACCATTCCAATCGCCTTTACGCTGGCCGGGATCGCCTTTGGTGCCTTTCACCAGAGCCACGAAGTCGACGCGTGGGAGTACACCGCCCTGAGCGAGAACTGGGACCGCCTATCGCCTGCAACACAACGGACCATCGCCGACCTTCTCAGCGCACATGGGACGATTTCACGGTGGGAGTATCAGCCCGCGCTCTTCGACGCGCTGATGCACGACACCGGCGGATACACAGTCTCCACGACCGACTATCCCGTGCAGGCTGCACGCGAACGGCTGGTTGCGAAGGTTCGGAATTCCCATTAGGATTCAGCGCGAAATGAACAATCCCGAAGACCGAGAAGTTGTGGATGTCATGTTGAAGAGCGCGGTCGTCACGGTTACTTTACCCAGAGCATCGCTCAATGCGGTCGACTCCGGCGGTCTGCTCGAACAGGCGGTAACGATGGAGCACTGCACGGTCGTGCTTCGTTCCATCATCGCAGTCATGAAATTCGAATACGCCTAAGCATGGTTTCTGAACGGCTACGGTTCGCTTCTTGGGGTTATGTAAAATCTAATTTGCAGTCCTATCTAATGCCTCAGAGCCTAGGTTCAAGACGCCTCCTTCTCCTCTACACGGGTGAGTGATCGACGTCGTCGGCCCACATGTCAATCTGACGCGAATCGATGTCCGGTTTGTCAGAAGATGCCCGTTCCGCACGGTTGCTCGTCCGATTCGCTGGCAACCCGAGGTACGCGGGAGTGAAAATATCGGCCGAGAAAATGACGTCGGGCGAAATCTGGACGTAACGATGATCAGTCAAATCGATCCCTCGAACCAAGTAAGATTTCACCCAGGGGCACTCCGATCCCGAACGCACCAGTCCCGGATCGGCGGCATCGGTATGCGTCATCGCGTTTCGGTCAAGTATAGGATCTCCGCGGTTGAGGTGGTACTCCTAGCCGCACACGAGCTTCCATCTCTCCGCTTGGATCAAGCAGTATCAGCCATTGCCGCCACGCCCGAACCCACCGCCTGACCACCTTATGTCCCAGGTCAAGTTCACGTGCGGCCGCGTCGAAGCCCTCGCGCCATCCCAGCATGGTTACGAATCGCCGCGCATGTACGCGTGCCTGCGGAAGCAGCAACGGCGTATTCGAGACGCGGGTGAAGTACGCAAGGCAGGACTGGCATCGGAAGCCAGGAAGTCCGCTGGGCCGCCGATATGGATGGTAACTGGTACGGCCGCCACCGCACCATGGACACGGGACCGGAGTTGCGTCCGAACTCAGCACCTTGTCGATCTGCTCAAGCAAAAAGACCGAAAGCACCGCGTCTTCGCCGCGTTGCACCGCCCCCCGAGGCAGACGCCGCGTTGGTAGAAGAACACTGTCGAGCTTCCGCAGCGACCGAACAGCAACGTTCGGTGTCGCGTCGTCCACGCGGGCCGCCCGTTGAACGGGCGGCATGGCCATGTCCGGATGGTGTTTTCGACGCCGGCGAACGGCCGGCACAATCGAATCGCGCACAACGACTGCGTCGAGAGCCCGTCCCTCGCGTTGGGTTACATCCAGTAGCCGATGACGCCCACACTGAGGACATCGGATGCGGCGACGGCGCTGCGCATCGAACCCACCGGAAAGGAACCCGCCCTCGAAGCCGCAGCGCATGCACAGTGCATGCGGGAGAGCGTGAATCCCTAGTCGAATCCGAGATTCCCAGTCACCCGACGGGTCAAGCTCGAGCACGTAGCTGCGAAATGCCAAGAGCCACGAAAGGACCCCTTCATACGACATGCCGATCCGCTCTGTGACGTTCGTCAACGCCGTCTGACGCGAAAGCATCGGAATTAATGCGTTGACCTTTGCCTGATTCCGCAAACGCGCAAACGGAGTGCCCGTCAGTCGATTAAAGCTGCGCCTACACGCGTGACAGAAATACCCGGGAAGCTGCTTGTTCGGACCACCGAATTGCCGTGGCCGAACGCGAAGCCCATCACAATGTGGGCAACGCGGAACCGGCGTCGGCGACGAACTGGCCAGCTCAAGCCATGCCCGCGTCAGAAAGTCCGTGAGTACGATATCCTCGGCCGCCTCACCGTCGACCGAGTCAGCTAGGGAGAACCCACTGACAGTAAGATCGAAATGCCGCACGGGCGTCGCGGCGTCGAGTGGCCCGTCCACAGTGTCACCGCAAACATCAATCATCCGTGACGTCCAAGCATTTTTTTCGAATGCCGCGAAAATTTGATCACAATAGTAGTCCGCAAGCACGTATGTGCCGACGGGTCGACTTGCCGGTCGTGAAACATCGCCGGCCTTATCACCCGCGCGAGCAGCGTGAAGCTGCCCGGCTCGTACACGCATTGCCGTCGACTCACGTCGGGTTCGGGAAACTCAACTTGCCGGTTCCAGGTGAACCTGAACGTTGGCCGCCGCTAGATGGAATCCTGCTTGTCCCACTTACCCATACTGTCGCGCCGAGCGTAAACCGTATCGATCTTCGGCTCATTGTCTTCCATGACAAGAGCGTAGCGTCGACGCGGAGTAATGTCTCCCTCATTCAGCGTTTCTACATATACGTTCTTGCCAGAACGAATTTCGGTGTCTTCCAGTACCTGCTGCGCAAACACTGGGGGACGGCCCGTCCCCATTGTGTCGAGACGAGCGTTTGCCTTCGTAGCCAAAGCCGACGTACTTAGATGCTCCGCGAATATTCTCCGAAGCTTATCTTTATTCTCTTGCATCATCTTTTCTCGAAAGGCCGCATCTTGCGGCCGCTCGCTTTGCTGCGCACGCCTTTGTGCGTCAAACGAGGTTTCCCACTCCAGCATTTCTGCAACAAATACCCGCAGCCGCTCAACTGGTGTCATTTCACCTCCAATCGCGGACACATATCTCGAGACCGCCCCTCTCAGATTGAATGTCGCTTGCCCCATTTCGCGCCTTCATTCAGACGCGAAAACACTGCATCGATCTTGGGCACATCATTTTCCATCACTATCGCATAGCGACGATGCGGCGCCAGATCTTTCTCGTTCAGAGCTTCGATATAAACCACCTTTCCAACTTTGCATTCTGTATCGTTCAGCACCCGCTGCGCAAACTCTGGAGGTTGACCGGTATTCAACAGATCTAGTCGCCCCTTTGCCCTAGTCTCTAGTGCATTCATACTGAGATACTCTTTAAAAATATTCTCCAACTTCTCCTTCGCTTCCTTATCGCTCTGTTCGCGCAGAGCGGCATTCTGCCTGTATTCCTGCGATCTACGTTTCGCATGGAAGGTCGTTTCCCATTGCAGCATATCCGCAATAAAAGCATGAAGCCGCTCAAGCGATGTCATAGTTACCTCCAATTCAGCAAGAACACGGACAAGGATTTTTAAATACTTGTGAGTGTGTTACGCCATTTACTCTGGCTTGATAGAGAATCGAATCAGGGCGAGTTGAACCTGATCCATACTGCGGCACAACCCGGACGATCACGTTACTGCCATTGCTCACGTGCTGAGCAATGTCGCCTTCGAAATCTCTGAATGGCCCTCGATTGGTGCTCGGATCTTGAGGAAAGACTTCCTTGACGCCACCAAGACCGCCAAGGTTGCGTGCGATCGGGTGCCCAGCATCATCGCTAGCACATCCAAAGGCCCGAGCCGCCGCGCGTGAGCTTGCATTGGTCGTGGTACCAGTGCCCAGATCCTCGGGACGAATCTTAGCGGTTGCGCTCTTGAGTGTGCCGTTCTGGTTGTATCGATATTTCGTAAGCGGATTCGAGCCCCAGAGGCCAAGAGGGTCGACCCATTCGACCGGGTTAGGTGCGTATTGATAGACGTTGATGCCGCCGGCGAGCCCGATGGGGTCTTTCGATACGAACCGTCCGCTACTCGGATCATAGTACCGGTGCCGGTTATAGTGAAGACCCGTCTCGGAATCAAAATACTGGCCGACGAAGCGCAGCGGGTTACTGATTCCTGCCTTGCGTGCCGCTTCGCTGATAACCTCTCTTGCCTCGCCCCACGCCTTGTAGCGCACGGACCAGGCGACCTCCCCCGACTCGTCACTGACCTCCTGTGGTGTGCCGATCTGATCGCAATGGTAGTAAGCGATGCGCGCAAACGCTGACGCGGCGACATCGCCGTCGTCTAACATCGCCGGCCCGGTGGCCAGCGCAAGCGGCGTGAAACTCCCCGGCTCATACACGTAGTGTGTCGTCTCGCGTTTCTCCCACGACGTCTCATACGCCAGCGTGTCGCCATCCCAACCGTACAATGTGAAGCCGTAACCACGTTCCAGCTTCAGACGTTGACGCTCCGCATCCCGCCAGCCACTACCGGCGCCCGCCAGATAGGGCACCTGCGGCTCCGTCAGCTTCGCGATCCGGCGGCCGAGCGCGTCGTACGTGTACGTCGCGTGCATGTGCCGGTCGCGTGCCGACACCATCCGGCCGAGACTGCTCCATTCGAAGTCCGTGCGTTCGCCGTTATGCATGCGCTCGTTCAGATTGCCCTGCTGGTCGTATGTGAAGTGTGTGCCCGCATAGCCCTTCAGCAGATTGTCCAGCAGCGGTGCGGATCGTGCCCCGCCCAACACGCCGATGCCGTGTTCGTCGCGCTCCTTCGCTTCGGCGATGTTGCTCGCCGGGTCGAACGAGAACGTCTCGACCCCAAGCGACGACTGCGCGCGCGTCAGTCGGCCAATCGGGTCATACGCGTACTGCATCTCGCCGCGACGCAGGTCCGTGATCTGGGTCAACTGGCCTGCGGCGTCGAACTGGTAGCGCCGCTCCATCACCTTGCCACCCGTGCCTTGCAGCAGCTGCCGCGCGAGTCGCCCGGCCTCGTCGTAATGTGTCGACTGCGTCAGTCCGTTACCGAGCTCGCGCTGCGTCTCACGGTGCGTGTCGTCGCGCTCGAAGTTTGCAACGGTCCGCCCGTCGAGCATGACGCCATGCACGTGACCGGAACCGTAGGTAAGCCAGTCCAACCGATGGCCATCCGGCCGAATGGTCGCAACTCGCGCTCCAACTTCGTCGTACTCGTGCCGCCACACGAACTCGTATTCGTTGCCTTCGACCCGCATGTGCATGTGCTCGCGCGCCAGATTTCCTACGGGATCGTAGAAGCAGTGCACGCGTGATTGATCGTTGACCGCAAGCGCCAGCCGGCCCAGACCGTCGTACTTGAACGACTCGCTCTCGACAGCCGCCTCACCTTGCGGATTCAGGAAGACTTGCCCACGGTCCGTGAACTGCGCCGACCAACCACGTCGGCATTCAAGCCGACCCATCGCGTCGTATTCGAACGCATGCATAACGCCGCCGTACAGACGATTCGTCACGAGTCCGCTGCCCGCAGCACGGTAGTACCGGGTTTCGCGTCCGTCGAAGTCCGTTTCGCTGGTGAGACGACCCTCCGTGTCGTAGCCGAACCGATACTCCCGTCCGTTTTCGTTGCGCAGCGTAGCGATCTGCCCAAGCCGGTTCCAGCCATACTCGACCGAATCGCCGCGGGCGTTGAGTCGCTTAGCCAGCAGGCCAGCCGCCGTATAGGTATAACGCGTCGATCGGTTCAGCGCATCCACGTGTTCGAGCAGCCGGCCCTCGGCATCGCGCGCAAATGTGTCGCGCAAACCCGCTGGCCGCGTTACCCACGCAAGCTGACCAGCCTCGTAGCCGTAGCGCATGATTTCGCCGACCGCGTTCTGCTGCTGAACCAGCTGACCGCGGTCGTCGTATTTCCACGTGGCGGTCTTGCCCGAACAGTCTGTGTAGCTCGCGATCTGTCCGTCGGTCTGCCATGCGATCTTCGTCGTACCGCCCTTCGGATCAGTGATCGCGACCGGCAGGCCGGCGCGATCGTATTCATACTTCGTTACGCGGCCGAGCGGGTCGAGCGCCTCGGTCACGCGACCCTTACTGTCGTAGTACCGCTCCCAGCGATGACCTTCCGGATCCTGCAACCCCGTCAAATTCCCGTGCCGGTCGTACACGTAATACGCGATGCGTCCGTCACGCTGCGTGTGCGAAGTCATCTGTCCTGCCCCGTCCCACGTGAACGATTCCTCAGTGCCATCAGGGAACACGTGCCGCGTCACGTTTTTGTCCGCGTTACGCATGAACCACTCTTCGGTGTGGTCGGGATAGACGATCCGGTACACATAGCCGTCGATGTCGTAGTACTGCTGGGTCGTATTGCCAAGCGCGTCGGTCACGAAGGTCAAGCGCAGTTGATCGTGCCAGGTCAGACGGGTGTCGAATGTGCCGTCGTCAGCCCATTCGTGAATCGCCTTCGCGTCCAGGTGCGTGCCGTCCCACTCCAAATTCATCCCACGTCCAGTGCGGTCGCTGTAACGCGTGACAAGGTGATGCACGTAGGCGTAGCTCCACGACGCTGCATTCTCGTCGTTTGCCTCAACCAGATCGCCTGCCTCGTCATAGCGATACCGCGCGAGCGTGCGGTTCGCCGTTCCCGCGCTGTCGACCAGCGCGACGCGCATGATGCGGCCGACGTTGTCGTGCGTCACCGCCGCGACTATGTCCGCCATCTTGATCCGGGCGAGCAAACCTTCCACCCACTCCAGCGTCACCGCATTACCTGAACGGTCCTCGATCTTTCCGAGCACGAAACGCGTTCCGTGCCGCTCGTAGGTCTCGGTCAGCGTTTCGCTGCGCACGAGCCGGATGCAATCGTCCGAATCACGGGTGATCGTGCAAGACTCAATTGAATCGTGATGTGGCTGGCCCAGCTGAAACGCCGGGTAGGTGAGACTTCTTCCCGAGGCGTCGTGATAGACAAACCCGTCGTCCTTCGCCTCGAATGCGACGTGATATGGCGTCGTCCATCGCGGTCCGAGCGGCCCCTGCTCATCATGCGCATCGAAGTTCGAGCGATACGTCCTCGCCCACTCGACCGGAACGATTCCGGGCAATACGAAATCCGTATGCGTGAACGACTCGTCTCCGAGTCCCAAGCCGATCGAACCACCGACTCGCGCTGGCGGCTGGGCCATCCCGCAAAGACAACCGGGCCCAGGCTTCTGGGCCTTGGCCTCCTTGCCGACATTGGTAACTTGCTCGCCCCCTTCCTTACGCTTCGCCTGGTTTCTCTTGTTGCTGTCGACCGTCGCAGCGAGATGATGCTTCTTGTCTTCGTACACCTGAATCGCGCGAATGAGGATGTTCAGCATGTACATCACCGTACCGACATCGTCGCTGGACAGGCTCTGGATCCGCTTCTTGACGTCCGGGATGCTGGCGCGAATATCGGCCGCTAGATGTCGGACAGTCGATCGAGCCTCATCCGGAGTCAGCGAAACGACGAAATTCACCTCTGCCTTCGCGCCCGCCTTGTATACCTCCCACACGGCGCCGAACAGGTCTCCGAGCGTTTTGGTCGGGTCGTGAATTAGCGAGCTGGCCGAAACGCGCGATGCCTTCTGGCGTGCCGCCGCGAGATTCGCATTCGGATCGGTCAAGCGCCCAGAGGCCAATGCATCCAGTCCGTCGGCCAGCTGATGTAGCCGCTTCTCGGCCTCGCTCCCCGCTTCCTTCAGTAGCTCGGTCAGCCTTGCCTTTGCCTGCTCGACAAACGGCTTCAATTCACCCATCAGGGTGGCCGTGAAATGCCCAGCGATCACGGCGACCGACGCAGTGGCGAGATCCTTTGCGCCGGCCTTGACGGCCTGGCGCACCAGACCGAGCGTCGGGCGCAACGACATGCGAGCAGCGGCTGTCCCCGGTGGAATCGGCAGCACCCCGATCAGGTTGATCGCCAGGTTCGCCCAATCGAGCACCCGGTCGATCTTCTCGGCTTCGGACCGAGGCTGAACGTTCCGATTCTCGATCAGCTTCGAGACATCGCCGCACACGTCGACAGCGGCAATGATGTTGCCCAAAACGGGCATTGCGGCCGACACCTCCTTGATGCGCTCGAGCGTAACGTAGCCGCCGCTCGCCGTTCGCAGCCAGTTGTCGAAATGTGATGCCCCGGCCTCGAGATCGGCGATGTGAACCTGATTGAGCGGCACGATCGCCGCGTCGACGGACGGAAGGGACTGCTGTTTGTCAGCCATGTTCTTGTTCGGACTGTGGAATGGATAGAGGGACTGGCCGATTCGTGTCAGGCCGCACCTGCCGGCTGCCACCCGGACTGTTTCAGGTAGCTGCTCATGACCCAGGCATCGTGCGGATCGTGCCCGTATTGCACGTTGACCGCGCCGGGTGCCAACCCACTCACAATCGCGCGGCCGGATGCATCGAGCGTTCCCTTGTGCACTGCGCCGAGGCTGTCTTTCACAGAGATGGTGTTCTTATCGACCGGCGCATCTGTTACGTAGTGGCGCAACACTTCCAGCTGGCCAGGTCCGGATTTGGGAAATGGCGGGAATCCCCCGCCTTGTCCCTGCGGCCCGTCCGTCTGGTGGCTACCCGCGTGAATCGTATGCTCGCCCGCGGTATGCACCGTGTAGCCCTGGTCGCTGATGCGGACCTCGGTGCTGCCGGCATGCAGGACGATCTCCTTGGCCGCGTGGAGCTCGATGCTGTCCGTGGTGCTCATGACGCCAACCGACTGCTTCGCCTTCATGTCGATGCCGTCGCTCTGCGCCTCGATGCGCACCTTGCCCGCAGCCGCCACCAGCGCCATCCCCGCCTTGTGCACGAACAGCGAGAACGCGTTCGACACACTCGCGAACAGCGAATGACCCACCGCGAGCCCCACGTGCCGACCGCTCGTCACCGCGACGTCCTCGTTGCTCGCCGCGTGCAAGTTGCGCTCGGCCGCCACGCTGATGCCCGCCGCGCTCGCCAGCACCAGATCCGCTTCCTTCAGCTCCGGGAAGTCGTTCTCGCCCGCCGCTGCGTCGCCCCGGATCGCGTCGTTGCGCGCCTTGATCGCCTTCGCGACCTCGCTCTGGTCCGCGTCGCGCTGCTGCGCCTCGTGCTGCTGCGCCAGCCCCGACAGGCTCTCCTGCAGCTCCCGCGCCCGCGTCAGCCGGCCCACCGCCGCCTTCGCTTCCTTCGCCTGGCCCGCGCCGTTCGCCTGGCCGTCCGTCGACACGAACAGTCCCCGCAGCGCGCGCACCACGCCCCAGTCGTCGGTGCGCAGGTCGAAGCCCTTGCCGCGCGCGTCCGCCCGGCCCGTCTTCTTCACGATCCGACGGATGTTCCCCAGCGCCAGCAACGAGGTGCCCGCGTCGCTCGCAAGCTGCGTCTGGATCTGCCCCTGCGTATCGTCGATCGCCACGTGGCCGGACGCTGTGCCCTGGAACTCCCGGCCACGCAGCACCGCCACCGCCTGGTTCGCCGGCAAGTCCAGCGTCGGCTGACGAAACTCGTTCACCGGGCTGCCCGTGATCACCGGCAGGTCCGGATCGCCGTAGTAGTGGCTCACCGCCACTTCGTGGCCGATGCGCGGCAGGAACGTCGCACCCATATCGGCGCCCTGCCACGGCGACACCACCCGCAGCCAGATCCCGGCATGCTCGTCGAGCTTGCCCTGCCGGTCCCACTGGAATTGGACCTTCACGCGGCCGAAGCGGTCGGTCCAGACTTCTTGCCCGGCCGGCCCCACCACGATCGCCTTCTCCGGACCGCTCAGCACCGGCTTCGCCACGCTGCGCTCGAGCCGGAACGGCTCGTTCGCCGGCAGCAGCTCGAACTGCGCTTCACATCGGTATGTCTGCCCGGCACCGGCACGGTCCGCGACCTCCTCGATGTCGAGCGTCGACGCCAGCACCACGTATTCCCGGTTCGCCGCCTGCTGCGGATAGCCCGTCAGCGCGAACGTGCGGCCCACCGTCAGCCCGCGCAGGTTGCCGCGGCCGTTCGCGCGCAGGCCCGCGCAGCGGCGTGCCTCCAACTGGACGCGCGCCAGGTGCCGGGACTCCTGCTCGGTGTCGTTCGGTTGGCCTGCCACCCCTTGTGCACCTGCCAGCGGCTGGCTGTAGTCGCCCCAGTCGTAGACCGCGCCGTCCGCGCTCGCCGTCTTGCGTGGATTCTCCTCGGTGACCGTCAGGTTCGCCCGAGGACGCGTGTAGTCGTAGTCCACCACCGTCACGCTGCCGGACGTGAGCCGGCTCGTCACCGACAGCGCGTGAATGTGCTCCTCGTCGATCCGCTTGCCGTCCGCCGACAGGTAGCGCACCGTCTCGTAAGCGGCGCCGTGCGGATGGTGCCCGCCCGTCGTGTCGCACAGCACGAGCCGCTGGTGCCCGCCCTCATGCTCGAACCACCACCAGATGCCCCATTCCTCCCACAGCCGCTGCAGGAACGCCCAGTCGGTCTCGAACGCCTGCCGCTGCACGTCGCGCTTCGGATAGATGCCGCGGAACGCGCCGGCCAGGCGCTTGTCGACCGGGTATGGATACTTCGCGAGCACCGCGTCGGTGATTTCCACCACGCTCATGTCCTGGAAGATCCGGCAGTCCTGCGTGAGCGTCGCGCGATACAGCCACGGGCGAAGCTCGAGCTCGTACAGGATCGAGTGGCGGTCCTCGCCGGCGACGCGCGCCGCGGTCACCAGCCCCGTGATCTCGCGCGTGCCCGCGCCGATGTTGCCGAGCCCCGCGTTGCCCGCAAGCCCCGGGATGAACTGGCCCTTGCCTTCGAGCTGGATCGACACCGTCACCTCGGTGCCGACGAGCTTGTCCAGATCGAGGTTGGCGGTGACGCTCGGCGAGAACGCGAACGCGTCGTCGGTGCGCAGCGTGACCAGGTAGCGGCAGGCCTCGAGGCGGCCGATCGCCTCGCCACCCTGCAGCCGGACCGGCGCGAACACCGGCAACCCGCCGGTCGAATAGGTGGGCAGCGCCGCGCCCGATATCGACAGCGTGCGCGCCTGCGTGAGTGTCAGCATGATCATATTCCCTTGTCGTTCACGTGCGGCTTGCTGTCGTCAAATTCCCTCAACCACATCCACTGCCCGTCGACCCAGCTCGTGGATCTGCGCTGATCCCGCTCTTCCTGATGGGTCAACGTGCGCACGCTCGGGAATTTCCGGCCCTTCCACACGACCGTTACGTCCGGCGTACAGTTCTCCGCGAAGCCCTGCCAGACTCCCGTTTCCGGGCAAGGCATGCCCGTACGCAGGTTCATCTCGCCGTACTTCTGGCGCTTCGCCTGCTCCCGCTGCTGCAACTCCGCCGGCGTCAGATAATTGCGCGCAATGTTCAAGATCCGTAGATCCACCGCATTGCGGAAATTGCTCAATGTCCAGGCGCGGCTCGCCTCGTTAATCCAATCGCCGAGATAGCCGAACCCGGCATACACATCGAATGGTGAATCGGCGGATAGCGGAAGGCGGTAGCTAAACGTCGCATAGTTCCGTGGGCGCGTGCCGTTAACATCTGCGACACCTGCGGGATAAAAGAAATCACCCTGTTCGGCACGAACTCCATCGATCGACTCGCCGCGTTCCACGCGACGCAGACCTAGTTTTTCGAACCGGTCATACGGGACGTCCGTATGTATACCGTCGTTCACCTTGATCGAAAACGCACCGATGCGTGGCCTTCCATCGATCAAGTTCAGCTTGTCCAGCGTAAATCGGACCGACATTACTTTTTCTGGATAAAACGCATATTGAATCGAATTTGAGTCTTCCGTTTGATAGTCCGGTTTTCCGAAAACCTTCACGACCTCATCAAACGAGACCTCTCCCGAGACCCACTTCAGGCCAATCTCGGCGAAATGCATGAGTGCAGCTTGCTGCTCATCCGTCATCGGCTTGCCTACCGTCCTCGCACTCATCTCATTGCCCTTCGCCAGTCCCACCCGTTCCTGAGCCCACGTCGGCTCGGCGACGAAAGCGCTTAGAATCAGCGAACTGATAAGCGTGGCTACACTGATCCGGCGCTTAGGTCGCAAGGCCGAGCCCCATGCGTGCATTCCAGTAAGCAGTTGCCATCTCGCCACACGCGAATGCAGCGTTCTCCCATGGCCTCGCTCGGAATAACAGGCGGACAACACCGCACCCGGAATCGACCGAGTGCACACCTGCGTCAGTGTCAGCATGATCAAATTCCCTTGTCGTTCACGTGCGGCTTGCTGTCGTCAAATTCCCTCAACCACATCCACTGCCCATCGACCCAGTTCGTGGCTCTGCGCTGATCGCGCTCCTCCTGATGGGTCAACGTGCGCACGCTCGGGAATTTCTTGTCCTTCCAAACGACCGTTACGTCCGGCGTGCAGTTCTCCGCGAAGCCCTGCCAGACACCTGTCTCCGGACAAGGCATGCCCGTACGCAGGCCCATCTCGCCATACTTCTGCCGCTTGGCCTGTTCTCGCTGCTGCAACTCCTTGGGCGTCAGATACACGCGATAGATCTGGATAGCACGCAGGTTCACCGAATTTTTGAGGCTACGAAACTCGGGGCCGTCATTCTCGAATTTGCCGAGATAGTCGACACCGACGTAGACGTCGAAAGGCGAGTCAGGCGAAAGAACCTGTCGATAGCTGAACCGTGCGCGATTCGGGTTATCTGCGGCGACGATACCGGCCGGGAGAAAGTAGGGAGATGTTTCGATACGCACGCCGTCGATCGATTCCCCAACCACAAGCCGATGCAGTGGAAGCCGCGCTTCGTAGCTCTCCTTCGGTATGTTCGTTTGGACGTGTTCGTCCACGTCGATCCGCAACTCCTTCACTGCGGGCTTTCCGTCAACGAGCCGCGCTTTGTCGTAGATAAAATCTACAGTCATCCCATCCAGAAAATAGGAATATTCGCTCTTGCCAGCGCCCGCATCCCATGCATTTGCATCATAGCGAGAAGGTGCCCCCAGACTTCGCGTCACTTCATCGAAGGAAATTTCTCCAGTGGACCATTGCAGGCCAATACCGAAAATTCGCAGCAACTGCTCCTGCTGAGAAGCGTCCATCTGCTTCTTGGTTGCCGACTCACCCATCTCACTGCCCCTCCCCGCTGGTACCGAGCTTTGTTGTGCCGTCTGGGTTTCTGCCCGGCTCAGGGTGGGCGTAGGCAAAGTCATAAGCATTGCTGCACTGGTCAGCAGCATGGATTTGAAAGCCGTACCCAGCGATTTCGTCCCAATAGGCGCTCGCCATGTCGCCGCAGAAGAACGCGTCGTTTTCCCACGGCCTCGCCCGGTAAGCCACGGAGCAACGGTTTGGTTCTGCCACCATGCCATCGATATCAATTGGAGTTCCTCCGTGACCTACGTTTTTTAGCCAGTCGACCGCGAGCGCGCGGACCGTTTCGTATTCCTTCTGCAGGGAAGCGTCATCCGGCAGGTATAGCGGGTGAAAGCCCTTCACACTACGCCATACGCTGAGCGAGTAGAGGTACTGGGCGACCGCCATACGCTTGATGCCCGCGATCATCGGCGGATCGTCGGGAATAGGCGTTGTCGCGGACTGCGATGCAATCGCCATTGCATTCTTGTGTGTTGCGGTACTAGCACCTGGCCATTTGTCGATCTGGGTGCCCGGGAAATTATCGGGGTGCTGCTGAACAAACGCGTAAATCCAGAACGACTGCTGGCAATGTCGTGACTCGTGATAAATCGTGTCGGCGAATGCCTTCAGTGTTTTGAGTGCTTCGTACCGCGTTCCAGCGTCGGTTGAATCAGACGTGACGTCAAACAGTCCTTTGAGTTTGCTCAACACAAGAACCAAGCTCCAATCCTGTGCATTGAAATGGCCGTCTTCGTCACTGGCGCCCTGGGAATCGCCCAGTGTGATCCCCTGCGGAACGGCTTCAACCGGAATACCACCACCATCCGGCGACCGGGCAGTCAGCGCTGCCGCCATGACAGGCATGATCAGATCAACAAGCCCCTTTTTCGCATTCGTGTCCAGCGGCCACTGCAACTTGAGCTTTGGCGTGCTGCCGACTGGTCCGTAATATGCGTTGCCCCACTGCACTCCGGTCAGCAAAGGTTCCATGAGCTTTGCGTAGTCACGGGCCACTGGGTAGGCAAGCGCTCCCTTGCGCTTCGGATCGGAATCCGCATCGGAAAAACGCAGGCCCCATCTATCCGGACTGCAAATCGGATACAAGGCGGCCTTGTTCTCGCTGGTCGGTTGCCCTGCGTTGTTTTTGGCGGTCGAGTGCTTGCCAAGTTTGGTCTTGCTCATGCTCGATCGCTCCTCGAAGAGTCAAACGTCGCCTTGGCGTCTCGGGTCACTGAAGTCTGATGGGTCGAAATGATTGATCCATCTTTGCGCATCAACTCGATCGTCGCGATCTGCATGCTCTCGCCCATCACAAGCGATGTCTCGCCGGTCGCGCTACTTATACCTTCGACGACCTGCCCGTCGCTCAGTGTGATTCGATACCGCAGGTTCGGCATCACCCAACCCGAGCCACCCTCGACGAGAACAAAATGCTCCGCGACCTTTGCATCCTTGATATCCGTCAGCGGCATCTTCACGGGTTTGGCCTGTGGCTCCACCGTCTGGTGGCTGCCCGCGTGGACCGTGTGCTCGCCGGCGGTATGCACCGTGTAACCCTGATCGCTGATACGCATCTGCGTACTGCCGGCGTGCAGCAGGATTTCCTTCGCCGCGTAGAGATGGATACTGTCGGTCGTGCTCTCGATCTTGATCGACTGCTTCGCTTTCACATCGATGCCGTCGGTCTGCGCCTCGATACGTACCTTGCCCGCGGCCGCCACCAGCGCCATCCCCGCCTTGTGCACGAACAGCGAGAACGCGTTCGACACGCTCGCGAACAGCGAATGCCCCACCGCGAGCCCCACATGCCGCCCGCTCGTCACTGCGACGTCCTCATTGCTCGCCGCGTGCAAGTTACGCTCGGCCGCCACGCTGATACCCGCTGCGCTCGCCAGCACCAGATCCGCTTCCTTCAGCTCCGGGAAGTCGGTCTCGCCCGCCGGCGCATCGCCCCGGATCGCGTCGTTGCGCGCCTTGATCGCCTTCGCGACCTCGCTCTGGTCCGCGTCGCGCTGCTGCGCCTCGTGCTGCTGCGCCAGCCCCGACAGGCTCTCCTGCAGCTCCCGCGCCCGCGTCAGCCGGCCCACCGCCGCCTTCGCTTCCTTCGCCTGGCCCGCGCCGTTCGCCTGGCCGTCCGTCGACACGAACAGTCCCCGCAGCGCGCGCACCACGCCCCAGTCGTCGGTGCGCAGGTCGAAGCCCTTGCCGCGCGCGTCCGCCCGGCCCGTCTTCTTCACGATCCGACGGATGTTCCCCAGCGCCAGCAACGAGGTGCCCGCGTCGCTCGCAAGCTGCGTCTGGATCTGCCCCTGCGTATCGTCGATCGCCACGTGGCCGGACGCTGTGCCCTGGAACTCCCGGCCACGCAGCACCGCCACCGCCTGGTTCGCCGGCAAGTCCAGCGTCGGCTGACGAAACTCGTTCACCGGGCTGCCCGTGATCACCGGCAGGTCCGGATCGCCGTAGTAGTGGCTCACCGCCACTTCGTGGCCGATGCGCGGCAGGAACGTCGCACCCATATCGGCGCCCTGCCACGGCGACACCACCCGCAGCCAGATCCCGGCATGCTCGTCGAGCTTGCCCTGCCGGTCCCACTGGAATTGGACCTTCACGCGGCCGAAGCGGTCGGTCCAGACTTCTTGCCCGGCCGGCCCCACCACGATCGCCTTCTCCGGACCGCTCAGCACCGGCTTCGCCACGCTGCGCTCGAGCCGGAACGGCTCGTTCGCCGGCAGCAGCTCGAACTGCGCTTCACATCGGTATGTCTGCCCGGCACCGGCACGGTCCGCGACCTCCTCGATGTCGAGCGTCGACGCCAGCACCACGTATTCCCGGTTCGCCGCCTGCTGCGGATAGCCCGTCAGCGCGAACGTGCGGCCCACCGTCAGCCCGCGCAGGTTGCCGCGGCCGTTCGCGCGCAGGCCCGCGCAGCGGCGTGCCTCCAACTGGACGCGCGCCAGGTGCCGGGACTCCTGCTCGGTGTCGTTCGGTTGGCCTGCCACCCCTTGTGCACCTGCCAGCGGCTGGCTGTAGTCGCCCCAGTCGTAGACCGCGCCGTCCGCGCTCGCCGTCTTGCGTGGATTCTCCTCGGTGACCGTCAGGTTCGCCCGAGGACGCGTGTAGTCGTAGTCCACCACCGTCACGCTGCCGGACGTGAGCCGGCTCGTCACCGACAGCGCGTGAATGTGCTCCTCGTCGATCCGCTTGCCGTCCGCCGACAGGTAGCGCACCGTCTCGTAAGCGGCGCCGTGCGGATGGTGCCCGCCCGTCGTGTCGCACAGCACGAGCCGCTGGTGCCCGCCCTCATGCTCGAACCACCACCAGATGCCCCATTCCTCCCACAGCCGCTGCAGGAACGCCCAGTCGGTCTCGAACGCCTGCCGCTGCACGTCGCGCTTCGGATAGATGCCGCGGAACGCGCCGGCCAGGCGCTTGTCGACCGGGTATGGATACTTCGCGAGCACCGCGTCGGTGATTTCCACCACGCTCATGTCCTGGAAGATCCGGCAGTCCTGCGTGAGCGTCGCGCGATACAGCCACGGGCGAAGCTCGAGCTCGTACAGGATCGAGTGGCGGTCCTCGCCGGCGACGCGCGCCGCGGTCACCAGCCCCGTGATCTCGCGCGTGCCCGCGCCGATGTTGCCGAGCCCCGCGTTGCCCGCAAGCCCCGGGATGAACTGGCCCTTGCCTTCGAGCTGGATCGACACCGTCACCTCGGTGCCGACGAGCTTGTCCAGATCGAGGTTGGCGGTGACGCTCGGCGAGAACGCGAACGCGTCGTCGGTGCGCAGCGTGACCAGGTAGCGGCAGGCTTCGAGCCGGCCGATCGCCTCGCTACCCTGCAGTCGCACTGGCGCGAACACCGGCAGCCCGCCGGTCGAATAGGTGGGCAGCGCCGCGCCTGAAATCGACAGCGTGCGTGCTTGGGCGAATGTCACCATGATGAAGCCTCTCCCTCGGTCACGAACCGATCACGGTCGCGCCGCAGCCCGTCTTGTCACCGACGTAGCCGACAAGGCGACCGCGATGCGTGCGCGGACCCGTCGCCAGCAGCGGAAAAATGCCGCCGCATTTCGGACACATCACCCCGTGCTGATCCAGCGCGACAGAGATGCCGTGATGCTTCAACTCGTCAGTCGCCTCGACGACCTTGCCGCCGTGATCGGTGGTGTCGCCCAGGCGCACCATATTTCGACCTTGCGCATCCTGCATATCCAGCTCCGATGTAAATGGGTGATTCCGTTACATGCATCAATTCGACACGGTCACTTCGACGCGACGGTTTCTCGACCGCCCTTCCTTCGATACGTTATCGGCCAGCGGATCGGCATCGCTCTGTCCCACCACGCTGATGCGGTCCTTCGGCACGCCGGCCGCCGCGAAGATCTGCGCGACCTGCTCGGCACGGGCCTTGGACAGCGCGTGATTCGAACCCTGATGGGCGGAGTTCGCCGGCACGTTGTCGGTGAATCCCGTGACGAGCACGTGCATCGTGGCCGGCGAGGCCGCGATGGCCCGTCCGACCGATGCCATCATGGACGCCCACCACGGGGCCGCCGTCACATCGCCCGACGCATACATTCCGTTGAATCTGAGCGTCAGCGCGTTGGCCATCGGGTCCTGGATCAGCTCGACATTCCCGGCGGCGACTTCGTCGCGCAGTTGCTCGCGCAACACCTCCCCCAACCGATCGATCGGTAACGGCGCCTGCGTGGATGGCTCCGTGTGCAACCATCCGTTGACTGCGGCGTAGCCTCCCGCACCCGCCAGCAGCGCTGCCACGGCACCGGCGACAATCCACCAGCGTGACCGACGCGCGCGAGCCGGGCGTACCCATGGATCGACCATCCGTCCCGACGATGCGACCGACTGGCCGCCTCGATGGTCGGGGGCAAGGCGATCCACCGCTGCATTTGGCGCGTCGACAGGTTCCGCGCCCTGTTCTCCTGCCATCACCACGCCGTGCACGCGCTCGCGAATGTTCAGCAACCGTCGCGCACCATCGTGCTCAAAGCGATATCGTCCACGAAAGCCAAGATCGAGGACGTTCTGGAACAGTTCAATCAGGTCGAGTTGACCGCGCGGGTCGTTCAGCACCTCGTCGATCACATGGAAGACGCGATCGCCGCCTTGTCGATCATGGCCCATCGCCACAGCGAGGCTGCTGGCCTGCCACTCGGTGCCGGTCCCTTCGCCTCTGCCCCAGCGGGTTTGCATCGCAGCCTCGTCAAGGGCGGCGCTCAGGCAATAGCTCGCCCGCGCAACCTGGTCCGACGGCAACTCCAGCTCACGACACACCCGCAAAAACATCCGCAGTTCCTGTTCAAGCCACTTGCGCCGCTGCAAGACGGCGTCAGGTTCCAGTGCGGCGGGCGTATCCGCCAGCGCGAGCAGCAAGACGCGCGCAGATTCAAGCAACGGATTGACCGATTGCACCGCCGCCTTGAGTCGCGCGCTGAGCGGCGGCGACGCCAGAACGCCGGCGTAGTTTCGCGAGTCGAGTGTCGAAGTCGTCACCGTGCCTGCCCCTTGCCGTTACTGGGTGACATTTGCCGGGCTCGCCGGCGTCATACCGCGCGGCAGCCCAGGGGGCGGCCCGCTATCCGACAGGTTGAACACCGGCATCGAACTCGGACAGCGGAAGGTCCTCAGCACGTCGCTCGTCAACGGATTCGCCACGCTCCCTGTACTGGCAATATCGAGCACAGCCTTGCGCCCATCAAAATCGAAGGCGACGCGGGTACGGCCGGGCGTGGCGGTTTCAATCACCTGCCCCTTCTGGAGCAAGCGCATCAGCGCCCATGGGCCATCGGCCGCGCTTGTCGACGTGTCGGGACGGATGCGAGGATTGGCAGTGATTTCCGTATGAACGCCGCCGCGCGGCCCGGGCCACGTCACTGCAAACGGTGCAACTGGACCGTGCTGATAGAGCGTCGTCTGCCCGTCGATGTCAAGCGACAGGCTGGTGATCGTCGGATCCAGTTCCGGAATGCGGATATCGGCCTTCCACGTCAGCTGTTTATGGCCGGGGTCGTTGAAGAAGACATCACGGATCGCTTTCGCATGCTCGAACGGCTCAAGGCTCGGCCCCTGGACGGGTTCCGTTGCGCCGGCCAGTGTCTTGTAACGCCACGGCTTCGCCGAGGTATCGACGAACGGCGCCAACGTCTTCGCAAAGAAGTCATCGATCACGCCACCCTGCGCAAACACACGGGTGAAATCGTCGATGCTGACATCGCGCTTGCTGTCGGGCGAGAACGGATAGTTTCCCTCGATGGTGAGCCGGCACGTGTCACCGACGACTGCCTGCATCTGACGCGACAGGAGCTGACCGATCCCCTGATTGACCTCATGCGAACCGTCCGCGGCAAGCTGCAGCAGCACTGCACGGAACGGCGCCGGCATCGTGTTGGCCGTCATCTTGAGCTTCGCGGCCGTGTCACTCGCCGGCGGCATGCTGTTGTTCGACAGCGCGTTGTCGGAGACCGTGAGCGCCGTGTAGTAGTCGTTCAACAAGTTCGTCACGCCGTCGAGACCGGTCTTTCCGGCCTGGGCGGCCACCGCTTGGGAGCCGGCCTGAGAATCGGCATTGCCCGTCACGACCTCGCGCAGCGCGGCGAAATGGTTGTCGACGAGTTCGCGTTCGACACGCTCCGATGCGCGGATGCCAAGCGCCTTGTCGGCCTTCTGGTTGAGTTGGTCGGCCGCCTTCTGCAGAAATGATCCGTCCGATCCGGTGACCGGTGCCGTGAGGGTCGTTTCATGCACGGCCGCGCGAGCGAGGCGGCCGAGCGGCGAGTCAGGCGCCGCGAAGCTGCGCAGCACCTGAAGGTTGAACGCAAGGCTCGTGCCGCTCACCGTCCGGATATCGTTGAGAAACGCGTCCCATTGTTGCGCGTACTCCAGCAGATACTCACGACGAACTGCGTCTGTCAATGCATCGTCCGCGCCGGTTACCGTGCTCACGATCTCAGCCGTTTTTTTTTGAGCCTCGCCCAGGTACGAGCGGCCCATCACCCATGCATCATCGTCGCGCGCAATCTGCACAAACTCGGGAAGCCGCTTGTCGAACAGGTTCCGGTAACCATCGAACGAGAAGAGACCCGGCACGCCGCGCGAGAGCGGCTGGCCGCTCGCCCGCGTAAACACGGTGCCGGCCTGCGGCCCGACCGCGCGCAGCAACGTGAACTCGTCCGGCGCCTCCTTCAGCATCGCGGCCTTCGCGCGCTGATACAGGCGATCCGTCGCGTTGCTGCCGTCGAGAAACGCACGAGCCTGCTGGATCAGCGCATCGTTACGGATGAGCGGCGATTTCACGACACGGTCGCCGGAGAAGAGCTGCTGCACGTGGTCGATCATCGACGCACGACCGCCAAAAATCGCTGCGCTGTCGTTTTTCGCCCAGTCGTCGAGCACCCAGGTCTTCACGTCGCCGGCATTGAATTTCGCCTTATCGTAAAGCATCAGGTACACGCGCAGCGCATCGTAAGCGGCCTTCGGATCCTTGTTGGCGATCGCACCGGACATCACGTCTTCCATCCGATGGACGATTTGCGGCACCAGCAGGTTGTCCTCCAGCGCATCATAGGTGTGACCACTCTCCGTCACGATGTTCGGTGGCGTATAGAGGCCATACCGCCATGCACTACCAGGATCGGACAGGTCCAGATTCGGAAAGGTCGGCAAATAGCGCGCTTCGGTCAGCGTGTCGGGCACGGCCTCCGGTTTCGGGTCCTTGTACAGCTGGGTCACGCGGGCCGCCAATGCCTGGACCTTGCGACCAATGACGTCGAGGTAGTCGCTGTTGTTGCCAAAGCTCACGCGCAGTCCGAGTGCGAGCCAGACGAACAGCAGCAAGGCGAGCGCATGGCCGACCAGACGCAGCAGCCGATAGCGGTATTCCCAGCGCAAGTTGGGACTGACAAGGTGCGCTTCCGGAAACACGACCCGAGTCAGGACGTCGTGCAGGAAGAAGCTCCGGTTGCCCTCATTGTCGGCGGCAACTGCCTGCCCTTGCTTCGGCGCAAGGCGTTGCACGACCGTGTCGCGCTCGGCAACAACGGGGCCGCCGCCTTGCTGCGCGCTCGTGAAATAGACGCCGCGAAGTGTCGAATGAAGCTGCGTATCGTCGTAACGGGAATCCAGAAACACCCGATCGATCAGGTCGACGAGCGGCCCGACCAGCGCGGCGAACTCCTCCGGCAACGCGGCGAGCTGCCGACGCTTGTGCGTCTCATCCTCATCCTGCAGGCGCGTGTGAATCATGCCGGACAGCCGTCCCGCCATCTGCATCAGCTCATCGCGGCAACGCGCGCGCAAGCCTTCCTTCGCAACCGTCTCCTTGCCGTACGGCAACGTGAAACCCCATGCTTGCGCGCGGCTCTCGGCCGTCAGGCCGCTGAAATACTCGGCAAACCCCGTCAGGCGGTCCATTTTCGTGATGAGCACGTAGACCGGGAAACGGATGCCGAGCTCACTGCGCAGTTCGCCCAGTCGCGCACGCAGCGCCGACGCCTCTGCGAGGCGTTTCTGCTCATCTGCTCCAACCAGCGAGTCAAGATCGACGGCCAGCAGCGCGCCATTGATGGGGGCACGGGGGCGGTGGCGGCGCAGCATGCCGAGGAAACCCAGCCATTCCGCGCGATCAAGCGCCTCGCGTTGCTCAGCCGAATCGGCACGAATCGGAACGATATTGGCGCTCGACTTGGCAACGGCCGCCGGCTGGGTATCGCCGGACGCATCGGCCTTCGTTGCCTCGCTGCTTGCCTTACCCTCACCCGATGCAGCCGTTGTCGGCCGATCCGAGGGTGGGGCCAGCCCCTCACCTTCCTTCGCCGTCGAGGTGCCATGGCGCGTGTAATAGCCGGCCGTGTCGATCAGCACCGCATCGTTGGTCAGCCACCAGTCCACGGCCGCGGCGTCACCCGTCGAGGTTCCGGCCGCCCGCTGCATTTGCTCGGCGATCGGAAACGCCAAGCCACCGTTGAGCAGCGCGCTCGTCTTTCCTGTCCCTCGCGAACCGAGTGTGATGTACCACGGCAATTCATACAGGTAGCGCTTGCCCTGGAACAGCTTGCCCGGTCCGCGCGCCCCCGTGCGCATCGATTTCAGCCGCGCCAGCGCGCTCGCGACGATTGCTTCGACCTTTTTCAGACGCGATGCAGCAGGGGATTCCTCCGTCTTGCCGCCGAAACGCAGCACTTTTTTCAGGAATGCCTCGTCCTCGCGCATCTTCTGCCAAAGCCGAAACATCCAGAACAGCGCGAACACCACCACCACCAGCGCAATCGCGCCGACCCGGGCCGACACCGGTTCGAACGGCGCAGTGTGGCCGAACGACAGCAAGGGTGCCGCATACCAGATCAGCAGACACAACAGCGCGACGAACACGATGCTCGTCGACGAGCCCCCGAGCCAGAGCAACATGCCCACGAGCACCAGCGCGATCAGCAGCACCCGCATGCCGGCGCCAGCCAGCGGCTTGAGCCCACCGAACGCGAAGAACGGTCCGACGAACCAGATCACCAGCGCGACAACGATCAGCGCGAGGAACGCGAGAAACTGGCGCGATGCGAGAAATGACAAAAACTTCTTCATGGTCTATTCCGGAAGCAGATCTGGCCTATTGCGCGACGACGATCTCGACGCGCCGGTTCTGCGCGCGGCCCTGAGCAGTGCGGTTATCGCCAATCGGATCGGCGTCGCCCTTGCCGACTGCTTCAAGACGGTTGGCCGGTACACCGGCTGCTTGCAGCATCTGCAGTACCTGCGTCGCCCGCTCCTCCGACAGCGCTTCGTTTGAGGGGAACTGGCGGCTACGGATCGGCAGGTTGTCCGTGTACCCCAGGACGGTGACCTTACCCGGCACCTTCGCGATCTCCCCCGCGATTTTTGCGACGAGCGGCGCCATCGCACTCTTGATCGTGACGCCACCAGGCGGAAACATCGCATCGCCCCGGAACGTCACTGCGCTGTGACGTGCATCCTCGTCGACGCTGACGGTCCCTGCCGCGATTTCGTCCTTGAGCAGTTGCTTCAGATGCAATTGCGGCGGTGCGGGCGGGGGCGTCATCCGGCCGATATCGGCGATCTGCTTTTCCACGGCGGCACTGCGGCTCATGAGTTCGTATTTGAACCAGCCGAACAGACCCAGCAGAATCACCGACAGCAACGTGACGGTGATCCAGACCGGAAAATCATAGAAAGACATCCGCTTGCCTTTCACATCCGACTGCCAGTGAGGCGATAGCGCCGTGGGTGCGATCCCGCGTTGCGAGGTGATCTCGGTGTAGAGCCGTTGGCGAATCGCATCGTGCTTGCGCTTGCCGTTCGCCTCGTGTCGATAGCGCCCTTCGAAGCCCAGGCTGAGAATCTCGTAGATGACTTCCAGCAAATCCTGATGCTCGCGCGGTTCGGCGAGCAGTCGGCCAATCAGCAGATAGACTTTCTCGCCGCCCTGACGGTCCTCATGGAACGTGGTGGCAAGGCCGTTGCTGATCCATTCGATCCCGGACGATCCCCCCTTCCCCCATGCGGTCTGCGTCGCCGCCTCATCGAGCGCCGTGCACAGGCAGTAGCGCGCGCCGATCGTGTGGTCGCGGCGAATGTTCGTCTGCTCGCAAAGCTTCTGGAACGTGCGCACCTCCTGTTCGAGAAGGTCTCGAAGTGCGAAGGTCTCCTCGGGGGCGAGACGGTCCGGCATGTCCGCGAGCGCACGCAGGAGCGGCCGTGCCGCTTCCCGCAACGGATTGGACGCCTGCTCGACCGCAATGAGCCGCTCCCGAAATGGAACGACGGTCCCGCCCGTTGAAGCGGACTGCTGGAGAACGGATGCAGGCGCTGTTCGTTCCTCGGACACACCGGTGCCGGTAGATGAATTGCTCATGGACAGACGTAGCGGATCGCGTTTCGTGAATTCATGGTTGCCGTTTCGTGCTTACGCGCGCACGCCCCACAGTTCGAGTTTGATCGACGGGAACTCGCCCGCCACGTGCAGCGCGAGCCCGCCGTGGCGCACCACTTCGTCCCAGAGCGGTCCACCCTGGGTCAGCTCGTAATAGATATAGCCCGCATTGAACGGAATCTGCCGCGGCGGCACGGGCAGCGCCTGCAAGCCAATGCCCGGCAGGTGGCTGCGCACGAGGCTCGGGAGCTTGTCGGACGGGCCGGCCTTCGCTTGCGCAAGGAATTGCTGCTGCAGTACGTCCGGCGGCATGGCCGCATGCACGGCCAGCACGACGGCGGTAAATCCCTGCATGTCGACCGGATCGACCACGGCGTTTCGCATGCCATGGCCACGGTCTTCGAGTGCGATGCTTTGCGCGCTGCGCACCAGCACGGCGTTGAGCAGCCGATGGGTATCGTCGACGACCGGCTTCAGACACAGGTGCGGCGTCGTGTGCTGATAAGGCGGATGCGTGTCGAGCGGCCGGCGCGTATCCGTGCGCAGATGTGTCGACAGTTCGCCTGCCATGCTGATCAACAGCGCATAGACGTCGGCCGGCGACGTGGTCGGCACGCGCAGCATGTGCTGCAGCAGCGGCTCATACCGGTTCAGGATCTGCAGCAGCAGGTAGTCGGTGACCGTCGCGGCGCTCGCAGTGGTCTCGTCGGTGCCCGCCAGCCGTTGCGCAAGCGCATTCGCACGCAGGCGTGCGAGATCGTGAATCTTCGTGACCCAGCTCGTCAGCAAGCCGCTCGCACCATAGCCCGACACCGGAGGAACGAGCGTGTCGTCGAGCTCGATACTGCCGTCCGCGCGAATGGTCTTCACACGCGTGAGCGCAAGGCCGATCCACGCATCGCCGAGCTCCTTTTCGGGCATCAGGCGCAAACGCAGGTTCGACAGCTGCACCGGCTCGGGCGCAAGGCCAATCGAGTTCGTATCACGCAACTCGGTATCGAACACGAGGTAGCGCGCCAGCGAATCCGGCGTGTTCTCGAACGTCGTCTCTTCGCAGTTCGGCAGACGCACCGGCACCGCCAGATAGATCACTTGATCGAGGTGCTCCGGCCGGATCGTCAACGGCGGCGGCAGCGGCGTGTTGCCCGGCGCATCAAACGGCGAGCCGTCGGCAAAGACGCCGGCGGCGGACTTGACGATCACCTTACCCAGCGCCAGCGATTCCAGGTCGAGCGCGTAATGCGCAAAGCCAAAGAAGAACGGCGACAGCGGCGCCGCACGCATGTGCGCATACTTCTCGAAGTAGCGATCCTGTTGCTGGAACAGTTGCGGACGGAAAAACAGCCCTTCCTGCCAGGCGACCTTGGCGTACCAGCTCATGCGTATCGTCCGTTTCGTTGAGCGACGTGATTCATTTCTTGGTTTCCTCGATCTTGACGGCCTTGGCCTCAAGATCGACAGTCAGTTTCAGCTTTGGCGTTGAGATGCGGTACCACGCCTTGTCGGGCGACGCAGGCATTGTGTAGACCGTCCGCCAGACCGAATTCGGCAGGTCGCGATAGGCCGCAATCACGCCGATGGCGGTCGTATCCGCCGCGGGTCGCCGCACAATCGTCTGGTGCTCGCCGGGACGCAGCTGCAGCTCGTCGCGCTTGACGACATCGTCCGCCAACACCGTCTTGTCCTGCGTCTGCAACGTAAAAAAATCTGCTGCCTTGAAGGCGTTGTCGTTCTTCAGTTCATAGAGGCGTACGACAATCGGCGCCGCGCGGCCACGATCGTCCGGGTTGACGTCGGCCTGGGCGTTGACGGTCAACTCAAGCCGGATCGGCTCCTTGGGCTTCGGCTCGCCACTCGCACAGGCCGAGAGAATCGTTACGCTGGCGAGCGAGGCGGCAGTCAGGATCGAACGCATGCAGATATCACCTTGGGAGACGGAGGCAGGCGCTGCGCGTGCGGCAAGACAACCGTGCCGACGCGCAGCGCAACGCCTGCTTACGCTTCCTTGTTGCCCTTGATGTCGAAGCTGGCCGTGACGGCGCCGCCGCTGCCGCCCTGCGCGTTCTGCACGACATACTCTTGCTTCACCTTCGCGAACGACAGCGACACCGTCTCGCGGCTCTTTTCTGCGTCCAGCTTGCTGCCCGACGGCTTCACGCGCGTGACGATCACGTCGCTCATCGTGACCTTCAGGTACTCGAGCGGGTTGCCGCCGGCCTTGCGCATCACGAGCGTCGCCTGGTCGATATGCTTGCCCGTCAGCGCGTACTTCATCAGGTTCGGGCTCGCGCGATCGATGTTGTGCTCGAACGTCAGATCCTTGACCGTCGCCTTGCCTGCGCCGCCGCCGCTGCCGGCATGCATCGTCGACTCCTGAAGGATTTCCCATTCCCAGCTCAGAACTTCGACTTCGTCCTTGTGCTTGTCGTCGAGCGATTCGCCGTTGATGCCGTCGATTTTGAGGAAAATATCCTGTGCCATACGTAGTACTCCTTTTCTTAAATCAATAAAAAGATGCCGCGCACCACGAGAGTGATGGCTTAATGCGCGGCCAAAAGGGCCAGCTTACCTCTCAAACTCAAGCAGCTTCTTTGATCGACGGAAGCTTGGTAACGAGTCGCAGCGAAACCGTCAGCCCTTCGAGCTGGAAGTGCGGGCGCAGGAAGAATTTCGCCTGGTAGTAGCCGGGGTTGCCTTCAACATCCTCGACGAGCACCTCGGCGGCCGCGAGCGGCCGGCGTGCCTTGGTGTCCTGCGACGAGTTGACGGGATCGGCATCGACGTAGTGCATGACCCACTCGTTCAGCCAGCGCTGCATGTCCTCACGTTCCTTGAACGCGCCGATCTTGTCGCGCACAATGCACTTCAGGTAGTGCGCGAAACGCGAGCACGCGAACAGATACGGCAGACGTGCCGACAGGTTCGCGTTGGCGGTCGCATCCGCATCGTGATACTCGGCCGGCTTTTGCAGCGACTGCGCACCGATAAAGGTTGCGTGGTCGGTGTTCTTGCGATGGACGAGCGGAATGAAGCCGTTCTTCGACAGTTCGGCCTCACGGCGGTCCGAGATCGCGATCTCGGTCGGGCACTTCATGTCGACGCCGCCGTCGTCCGTCGGGAACGTGTGGCACGGCAGGTTCTCGACGGTGCCGCCGGACTCGACGCCGCGGATCAGCGAGCACCAGCCATACTGCTTGAACGAGCGGTTGATATTGACGCCCATCGCGTACGCGGCATTCGCCCAACCGTAGCGGCTATGGTTCGAGCCGTTCGTGTCTTCTTCGAAATCGAACTCGTCGACCGGATTGGTCTTGGCGCCATACGGCAGACGCGCGAGGAAGCGCGGCATCGCGAGACCGACGTAGCGCGCGTCCTCCGTGTTGCGCAGCGAATTCCATGCCGCGTATTCGAGGTTCTGCGTGAAGATCTTCGTCAAATCGCGCGGATTCGCCAGCTCCTGCCACGACTCCATCTGGAGCACGGACGGCGCCGCGCCCGTGATGAACGGCGTATGCGAGGCCGCGGCGACCTTCGCGATCGAGCCCAGCAGGTCGACATCGGGCGGCGTATGGTCGAAATAGTAGTCGGCGACGAGGCACCCGTACGGTTCGCCGCCAAGCTGGCCGTACTCCTGCTCGTAGATCTGCTTGAAGAGCGGGCTTTGATCCCACGCCAGCCCCTTGTACCGACGCATCGTGCGATGCAGTTCGGTCTTCGAGACGTCCAGCACACGGATCTTCAGGTGCTCATCGGTCTCGGTGTTCGAGACAAGATGGTTCAGGCCGCGCCACGCGGACTCCAGCGCCTGATAGTCCTCGTGATGCAAGATCAGGTTGATCTGCTCGGAGAGCTTGTGATCGATCTGCGCGATGATGGCCGCAATGCTCTTGTACGCATCGTCGCTGATCGTGATCGACTGGCTCAGCGCCTGTTCCGCGAGCGTCTGTACGGCAAATTCGACCGCCTCACGTGCTTGCTCGGTCTTCGGACGGAATTCCTTCTCAAGCAGTTGCGTGAAATCGGATTGGGTGCCCGCCTGCGCTTGTACGGCCTGTGCTTGCTGTTTCGCCATGATGGTGTTCCTCGATCGGTCCGTCGGTCAGTTCGCTTCGTTCTGGTCGGCTGCACCGTCGTCGTGACGCTCGGGCTTCGGTGCCGCGGCCAGCGACTTGAGCAGCGCCGGATCCTGCAGCAGTTGCGTGACGAGCGCTTCGGCACCCGACTTGCCATCCATGTACGTTTGCAGGTTGGCCAGTTGCGTGCGTGCCTCGAGCAGCTGGCGCAGCGGCTCGACCTTGCGTGCGATCGCTGCAGGTGAGAAGTCCTCCATGCTCTCGAAGGTCATGTCGACCATCATCTGGCCTTCTCCCGTCAGCGTGTTCGGCACCGCAAATGCGACGCGCGGCCGGATGGCCTTCATGCGTTCATCAAAATTGTCAATATCGATTTCCAAGAATCGTCGATCCGTCACGGCCGGCAGCGGCTCGGACGGGTGCTTGCCGGACAGATCGGCGAGCACGCCCATGACGAACGGAAGCTCAACCTTCTTCTCCGACCCGTAGACCTCGACGTCGTACTCGATTTGCACGCGCGGCGCACGATTGCGCGCGATGAATTTCTGCGAACTGCTGGAAGCGGACATGGACAGGCTCTCCTGGACGGTGGGAAGTGGACTGGACGCTCAGTTGAGCGACGCGTCCAAATGGATAGGCGATGCATCGAACGTCAGCGCACGCAGCGGCGCGGCAGCGGGATCGGCAACACCGATTGCGATGCGCGCGATCGCAGCCTTCGACGTGAAGGCGTCGAGCCAAACGGCGGACAGGCGCGGCAGGATGTGTTGCTCGATAAAGCCAATGAGCACGCGGGCGCCGGTCTCCTGGACGAGACAGCGGCCGACGATGTAGTCGACCACCGCGTCATCGAAGGTCAGCGCGATATCGTGGCTGTCGGCCATGCGCTTCACGACACGGCCCAGATGCAAGCGGACGATGCGGGCGAGCCCATCGTCGGCCAGCGGCCGGTACGGCACCACCGCCACCCGACCAAGAAAGGCCGCCGGAAAGGCTTTGAGCAGTTCGGGGGTAAGCGCGTCCCGCAACCCGTCCATATCCGGCGCGAGCGCCGGATCGGCGCACAGGCTCGCAGTCAGGTCGGAGCCCACATTGCTGGTCAGCAGGATGGTGGTGTTGCGGAAATCGATGTGGCGACCGTCGCCGTCTTCCATGTAGCCCTTGTCGAACACCTGGAAGAACATTTCATGGACGTCGCGATGGGCCTTCTCAACCTCGTCGAGCAGGACGACCGAGTACGGACGGCGGCGCACGGCTTCGGTCAGCACCCCGCCCTCGCCATAGCCGACATAACCGGGCGGAGCGCCCTTCAGGCCCGACACGGTGTGGGCCTCCTGATACTCGCTCATGTTGATCGTGATCAGGTTTTGCTCGCCACCGTACAACGCCTCCGCGAGCGCCAGCGCGGTTTCGGTCTTGCCGACACCGGACGGGCCCGCGAGCAGGAACACCCCGAGCGGCTTCTTCGGATCGGTCAGGCCGGCCCGCGCGGTCTGCACGCGCTCGCCGATTACGCGCAGCGCATCGGTCTGGCCGATCACACGGGCTTCCAGCGTTTCGGGCAGCCGGCGCACGGCCGCGACCTCGTCCGTAACCATGCGACCGACCGGAACGCCGGTCCAATCCGACACGATCTCCGCCACGATCGCCTCGTCGACCTCCGGAAACACGAGCGGCGCATCGCCCTGCAGGTTAGCCAGCGCGCGCTCAAGCTCGCGGAGCCGCTCAAGTCGCATCGGCGAATCGTCGTGCTCTACCTCCGTGCCCTCACGTGCTGCGAGCAACGCTTGCGCAGCCGTGGCTTGCTCACGCCAACGCGTCTCGACCGCGGCCTCGTCCGTCGCCAGCGCGTCGATACGTGCGCGTACGCTGGCCAACGCTTTGTCCGCCTCCAGACCGATACGGGCCTCCTGCACGAGCAGCGCCTCTTCAGCGCGCGCGGCAGCGAGCCGCTGGCGCACGTCGTCGAGCTCGCGCGGAGTCGCGTGTTGCGACAGCGCCACCCGCGCGCAGGCGGTATCGAGCAGGCTGATAGCTTTGTCCGGCAACTGGCGCGCCGGAATGTAGCGATGCGACAGCGTTACCGCGCCGCGGATAGCCTCATCCCGCACCACGACACCGTGATGCGTCGAAAACGTTTGCACGAGCCCGCGGACCATATCGATGGCGGCGGCTTCAGACGGCTCCGCGACCTGCAGCACCTGAAAGCGCCGGGTCAATGCGGGATCTTTCTCGATATGCCGCTTGTACTCGGCCCATGTGGTCGCGCCGATCGTGCGAATCGTGCCGCGTGCCAAGGCCGGCTTCAGCAGGTTGGCGGCGTCGCCCGTGCCAGCCTGGCCGCCCGCGCCGATCAGCGTATGGATTTCGTCGATGAACAGGATCACCGGCACGGCCGACTTGGCGGCCGCTTCGAGCAGCCCCTTCAGGCGGGCCTCGAATTCCCCCTTCATGCTGGCGCCGGCGAGCAGCGCACCAACGTCGAGGCTCAACAGGCGCACGTCAGCGAGGTTCGGCGGCACGTTGCCCGACGCGATAGCGCGAGCGAGTCCTTCCACCACGGCCGTCTTGCCGACACCGGCTTCACCGGTCAGCAGGGGATTGTTCTGCCGGCGACGCAGCAGCACGTCGATCATCGTGCGGATCTCGAGTTCGCGGCCGACAACCGGATCGATCTCGCCGGCTCGAGCGCGCGCCGTCAGATCCGTACAGTACTGTTCGAGGGATCCGCTCTTTTGCGCACCCGGCATCGCACCGGACGCCTCGCCCGGCGTGGCCGGCGACAAATCGCTATGGTCGTAAGGGCCGTCGGCCGCCTCCGGTGAGCCAGCGATCCACGCAGGCAGCACGTCGTCGAGGCCGTCGGCCGGGATTTTGCCGAACGCGGGAGAGATGGACAGCAGCACACGCCGCAGGTCGGGCGTGGACACGAGTGCCGCGATCAGCCACCCGCCGCGCACACGGCGGTCATCGTATTCGAGCGTCGCAAGGACCCAAGCGCGCTCGATCGCCGATTCGATCTGCCATGAAAAGTCGCTGATCGAGCTAGCGCCGGCGGGTAATGCGGCCAGTGCCCGTGCGAAATCGCGCTCAAGCGCATCCCGGTCGATGTCCGCGTGGCGCACGATCCGTTGGAGGTCGCCGTCCGGCTGCTGCAGTAGCTGGTGCAGCCAGTGGATGAGCTCAACGAACGGGTTTCCGCGCAACTTGCAGAAGCTGGTTGCGGATTCGATGCCGCGGTAAAGCTGGACCCCGAGCTTACCGAACAATGCTTGGCGTGAAATGGTCATGATGGTCTTTTTTGTTGGCTACGATGCCCCGAGCACCCCGTCAGACCTATCAGGACTCCTACACGGAAACCTTACCTGATGGAACCGAAAACACTCGATATATCGTTCTCTCTCCGATCCGAGTCAAACGGCCCACTCGGATTGGTGCCGCATTATTCGCACGAAACCGAAACGCCGTCAACGCATTCTCGATGTCAATCGCATTGAGAACGAATCGCGATCAATTCATTCGCGCTCTCTCTTGCCAGCATCGTAATCCCCGACGCCGACCTTGGCCGTACCGACGATTCCGCACCAGAAGAAGTTAATCTAAGTCCTTGTTTTTTGAGATAAATTGAGACTTGAGTATTTTTGATATTTTCACACATTTTCGCAACCCGTTGATTTTCAAAGGACTCGCATTTAACAATTGACGATCTCTGACATTTATTGACGACACTCAAAAATCGTTAACCACCCCACTTGAACTCTGGATTATTGCTACTGCGATGGACGAGCCACCGGTACTCGTGTTTAAAATGCGGAACCCTCGTCATCGGACATCTAGATGCGCTCCCTTCGCCTACCCTGGCACCGCCAACCAGACTTCTCGCAAACCGAGCCGGTGCTTGGCGAGAGGCAGGCGTGGCGCACCCCCGATGTGGCCGGGTCCGACCTCGCGGCAGACGAAATGGCCGGGCATCTGCGCACCAGCGACAACGTGCTTGACCAGCTCGGCATCGGGAGCATGGACAGCGCGTCGGCGCATACTCGCGCTTCGGCTCGCGCGCCCGCTGCTGCCGCCGACAGTCCCGACGCCCTGGTAGATACGTTGCACGCGCAATATTGGCGCGCGCTGACCGATCCGCACGCGGCGGTCAGCACCGAGTGGGCGCCGATGGTGGATGAACCAGCCGCGCATGCCGCCAGCCCGGACCCCCAGGACGCTCTTCACGCGCACGGCGACCTCGCAGGTTCCGATTCGATTGAAGCGTTGCTGTTTGGCAATCGCACGCTCGAGGACGTGTTCGAACGACTGGATGGGCAGGCCGAGGCCGCACTCGGCGATGAACCCGTTCCGGAAATCCTGCGGCTCTTTGCCCCGCCCGAATATCAAGCAGCGGCCGCGCGACGCGGGCCGGCTCTACCGCCCGCGCTCACCCGGCGCGAACACCACGCGCTGACCGTGGACAGTCCGCTATCCGCCCCCTCACGCAAGGACGAAGGATGACCCGGCTCACTGCCTCCGACACGCCCCACACCCATCGCTTGGGTGAGGCTCCCCTCAGCGAGCAAATCGAGCGCGTCTCGGCACGCCTGCGGGCTCAGCCGACCACCGCATCCCATCGTTGGGCGCTGTTCCAGCTGCTGTGCGTCACCGGTGAGTGGACGCGCGCGATCCAGCAATTGCAGACATGGGCGAAGCTCGAGCCAGGCCAGGCGTCAACCGCGCAGGTGTATCGCGACTTGATCCGGGCCGAGCGCTGGCGAAAACTCGTAGTCGAGGGAAGCGAGCGCCCGGGCTTTGTGCTAGAACCGCCGGCGTGGGTCGACGGGTTGTTGAATGCGCTTCACTTGACTGCCGGCGGACAGATTGAACAGGCCGACGATGCACGTGAGACCGCACTCGACGCCGCGCCGAACGTCGCGGTCAGGACCCCTCAAGGAAAGGCCGCCTGGATTGCCGATAGCGATTCCAGTTTCGGCCCCGTCTGCGAAGTCATCACCGCCGGACACTACCGATGGGTACCGTTCAGCGATCTCGCAGCATGGCACGTGTCGCCACCGGAAAAGCTTGTCGACTTGGTGTGGGCGCCCTGTACGCTCACGCTCGTCGACGGCGCACTCGTCCACGGCTTCATGCCGGCCCGGTATCCGAGCTCCGAAACGGGGGGCGACGCCATGCGCCTCGGGCGCGAAACGGTCTGGCTGGAGAACGGGCGAACCGGCGTCACAGCACTTGGGCAAAAGACCTGGGCGACGGATCAAGGCGACTTCAGTCTGTTCGAGCTGGCGAACACCGAGTTCGGCGCGCGTATTGCCGACGGCGCGACCATTGGCGAGCACGTCGATGACTGAGCGCAAGAAGCTCTCGCCGATGGATGCGCTCGCGGTCCGGACACCTCGGCGGGTCAACGCGCACCTGATGCCCACTTTGCTCGACCGGCTGCGCGACGACGCGCCGCATCGACAGGTTGAAGCTCCGGAGGAATATACGGTCACGCGCAAGCAGATGCGGGACATCGTGCAGCGCGACCTCGCCTATCTGCTCAACACGACGAGCATCGAGGACCAGATCGATCGCACGCGCCATCCGCATGCGGCAGCCTCGACAGTGAACTTTGGCGTGCCGCCGCTCGCGGGAGCCTTTATCGCGTCGCGCCAGTGGAACGACGTCGAGCGCATGATCCGGCAGGCCATCACGGATTTCGAGCCGCGGTTGCTTCCAGATTCCCTTGTGGTGTCCCCTCGCCCCGGCAATGACGCCGCCGGCGAACATCACAACGTCCTCGCATTCGAAGTTCGCGGGCTGATTCACATGGATCCGTATCCACTCGAATTCATGGTGCAAAGCTCGCTGGATCTCGAAACGAGCGAGATTCGAATCACCGGCATGCGCACCAGCTGAGCGCAGCGCGGCACAACGACAACAACGAGAACATTCCGATGGACCCGCGACTGCTCGACTACTACAACCAAGAACTCATCTACATGCGCGAGCTCGCCGCTGAATTCGCGCATGCTCACCCGAAGATCGCGCGGCGCCTGGGCATGCAGGCCGGCGAAGTGGCCGACCCCTACGTCGAGCGCCTGATCGAGTCGTTCAGCTTCATGGCTGCACGCATGCAGATCAAGCTCGACGCGGAGTTTCCGCGCTTTACCGAGCGACTGCTCGAGGTGATCTACCCGAACTACGTCGCGCCCACACCGTCGATTGCCGTCGCGCGCCTGTACCCCGGCAGGACCGAAGGCAACCTCGCCAAAGGGTATCGCATCGCGCGTGGCACCTCCTTCACCGCACGCATTCCCGACGGAGAGAGAACGGCGTGCCAGTTCACGAGCGGACAGGACGTGACGCTGTGGCCGCTCACGATCACCGAAGCCCGCCTGACCGGTATCCCGCCGGACATTCCGGGACTCGCGCGATACGTCCCGCCCGATACGCAGGTGCGCGGCGCCTTGCGGCTCCGGCTGGCGACGACGGGTGACGTCCGGATCGCGGACCTGAAGGGACTCGACCGGCTCCCCGTCTATCTGGCCGGCGATGAGCAGGTCGCCTCCCACCTGTTCGAGCTGCTGCATGTCGGCGCAATCGCCTCCGTGATTGGCGCACCCGGAGAGTTCGGTGCATCGGGCCGTCCGCCCGTGGCGGTCACTCAAAACGCGGTGGAGCACGAAGGCTTGCGCACCGATCAGAACCTCTTGCCGTTGACGTGGACGAAATTTCACGGGCACAACCTGCTGCACGAGTACTTCGCGTGCCCGGCACGGTTCTGGTTCTTCGCGTTGACCGGCCTGGCCGAAGGCCTCTCGAGAGTGGAGGGTCGCGAGGTGGAGATCGTCGTGCTGCTCGACCGCGCACCGGCCGAGCTCGCGAACCTGGTCGACGCGTCACGCTTCGCCCTGTTCTGCACACCCGTCATCAACCTTTTCAGCAAGCATACCGACCGGATCGAGCTCTCGCCGCGCGAAACCGAGTTTCATCTGGTGCCGGCGCGGCTCGCGCCCCTCGACTACGAGGTATTCTCGGTGGAGACCGTGTACGGCCGCGTGGCCGCGACGTCCGCCGAACTCGAGTTCCGTCCGCTCTACCAGACGCTGAACAACGATGAAGGCAACCATGGGCGCTACTTTTCGACGCGACGCGAACGACGGCTCGTGTCCGATTCGGCGCGCCGCTACGGTACGCGCACGCCCTACGTCGGCACCGAGGTATTTCTCTCGCTTGTCGACCAGAAAGAGGCGCCCTATAACGAGAACATCCGCTTCTTGTCGGTCGACGCGCTCCTGACCAACCGCGATCTCGCCACGCTCGTGCCGCGCGATGGGGTGCACGATCTGGAGACCGCCGAGTCCGCCCCGGTCGAGAGCATTGGCCTGATCCGAGCGCCGAGTCCGCCGTTGCCGCCGTATGCCGAGCGCGAGATGGCCTGGCGTCTGATCCGCCAGCTCAATTTCAACTACCTGCCGCTCGACGATCTTGATCACCGTGAAGGTGGCCAGGGTCTGCGTGATCTGCTTCGCCTATACCTTGCGGACGGCGATTCCGGACAAGGCAGGCAAGTGGAAAGCCTCGTCGGCGTGAAGACGCGCCCGGTGACGCGCAAACTGCCGGGGGCCGGCCCGATGACGTTTGGGCGTGGCATCGAGTGCGCGCTGACGGTCGACGAAACCGGCTTCTCGGGTGTGAGCCCCTATCTCTTTGGGGTCATTCTCGAGCACTGGCTCGCGCGGCACGTCTCGATCAACAGCTTTACGCAGACCGAATTGCATTCGATGCAGCGCGGCCGTATCGCGCGCTGGCCCGTGCGCACCGGCACGCGCGGAGTCCTGTGATGAAGCGCGCCACGCTACCCGCGCTGCTGCGCGACAGCACGCTGTCGCCCGAGCTGCTCGAACGGCTGCAGGCCGAACCGTGGCGCTTCGGGTTCCTGTCTCTCTTGAGACGCATCGGCGCGAACCCAGCGATCGATCCGATCGGCACCGCGCGCCGGCCGCGCTCCGAGCCGTTCCGGCTCGGCCAGCAGCCGAGCCTGGCCTTTGCACCGCGTGAAGTCGCGAGCGCGCAAGAAGCCGACGGACGACTGAAAGTGCGTCTGTTCGGTCTCGGCATGCTCGGCCCCAATGGCCCGCTGCCCATCCACGTCACCGAGATCGCGAAGGATCGCGAGGACAGTCGGCGGGACACGACGACGGTTGATTTCTTCGACATCTTCCATCACCGCTTCTTCACGCTGTTCTATCGCGCATGGGCCTCGGCCCAGTCGGCCGCAGGGCTTGACCGACCAGGCGAAGAGCAGTTTTCGTTTTACGTCGCAAGCCTCACCGGACAGGACGTCGGTGAGTGTCGCCAGCGCCCCCTTCCGTCACACGCGTGTCTGGCCGCGGCGCCGCACCTCGTGCGCGAGTCGCGCAATCCGGACGGTTTGCGCGCGACGCTCGAACGCTACTTTGGCGTGCCGGTCGCAATCGAGGAGCACGTGTTTCACTGGATCGAAATCGATCCAGCCGACCGTGGCCGCATGGGACGTCCTGGCGCGGCGGCGACGATGGGACAAGGCGCGATGCTCGGCCGCGTCGCCCCGGATCGTCAGCATCGGTTTCGGATCGTCATCGGGCCAGTCGATCTCGACGCCTATCTCCGCTTTACGCCCCAGGGCGAGGATCTGCCGCGGCTCGTGGAATGGGTACGGGCGTTCGTCGGCTACGAGCTGGAATGGGAGCTCGAGCTGCGCATCAAGCCCGAGAGTGCACCACCGGCGGTGATGGGCGGCCGGCAGCGCATGGGCTGGTCCGGATGGCTGGGACGTCCGGACCCGCATAAACCCATTACAGGCATGCGTTTCGAGCCCGAGCGTTACGTGCGCCATTTCGATCGCCGCGCCACTGACTCCAAAAATTGACCATGAGCAAGAAGCAATCCGCCACGCACGGCAAACCCAGCCACGCCCCGGTCACGGGCGCGTCGCACTTCGACTGGCTCACGCCCGTGAGCGACAGCGCGCCCTGCGGCCCGGATCTCGAATACGACCACGATTTCGTGGTCCTCTTCGCGGGCGCTGCGCCCAGGCCGGACGTGCAGTACGGCGCGTTCGTCGGCGGACCCGATCCGCTCAACTGGAGCGAGATCGAACGCGACTGCCGGCGCCTGATGCTGCGCACGAAGGACATGCGTGTCGCAGCGCTCTACACGCGTTGCCGCACCCGCCTGGGCGGTGCGGTCGGCCTCGCGGAAGGAACCGGACTGCTCGCGACATGGCTACAGACGTTTCCGGACAACCTCCATCCACGGGCAGGCATTGACAATGATCGCGAGGCCGCAATGGACATGCGGATGAATGCGTTGCAGGGGCTCGCGGACCCCGATGGCCTGCTAGCCGACGTGCGGGAAATCGTGCTGATGAAGTCGACCGCCACGCGGCTGCAGGTGCGCGATGTCGAGCGCGCATTCGCGCATCCACGCCCGGCCGACGCCATCGCACCCGACTCAGTCGAGCAGCAGCTGCAGGATCTCCGCCTGCAGCAGCCGGCGACCATGGCCGCCTTTGACGAGACGATCTCGAACCTCGCTGCGATCAACATGTGGTGCGCCGCCCATCTGGAGTCGTACCTACCCGACTTCTCGTCCCTGATCCGCCTCCTCCAGCTGCTCCAGCAAAGCGACCAGCACATCGAATCCCCACCGACTGACACATCCACCTTCGGCGCCGCCGATCACGATGGCAGCCTGACGGCAGGAGCGCATGCGGCGGAATCCCCGCTGGTGCCGCACAACGGCGAGCAGCTCGACACTACCCAACCGCCGTCCGTCGCGGCGCGCGTGGATGGCGCGCCCGCCGACCGACAAGCGGCGCTGGCCTTGATTAACGCGGCACGTCACTGGTTCGAGACACATGAGCCCAGCAGCCCGGTTCCGGTTTTGCTCAAGCGCGCCGAGCAGTTTGTCGGGAAGCGCTACGCGGAAGCTGTGAAGGCGATCCCTGCTGACCTTCTGGCGCAATGGGACGAGGCCGAAGGTCCGTGATACCGATAAACTTCGAACGGATCATACAGAATGAAAATCGACAGATCTTCCGAGTTCCAATTTTCGACGGGCATCGGTGACCTCAAGCGAGTAGTCCGGGAACTCCCGCCGAAGCCACGCGAGAACGAACCGCGTCAGTCGCGAACGCATTCGCGACTGCTGGTGCTCACGGCCGCGATTGCGGTTTCAGCGTTGCTCACGTGGGTGTGTCTGGATGAGATATTGATTCAGGACAGGCCGGTTCCGGCCCACCGCTGACGTAGAGATTTCCTGTTCGCGCGAACTTGTGCAGGAACCGTCCCGCGTTGGTCACCGCACTCTTCGCGCCGGCGTTTAGCTGGACGGTATTGATCGAAAGAGTGACCTGCACCGAGAACAATGCAAAGCATCGCGATGCCGCGAATAAGATGTGGAAGAGTGAGTGCTACTCGTGCGTGGTATCAGGCGCAGCCGGTCGGTAGTAGAACGCTGCGGCGACAGCCACGCAGGTCCCCATGGCAAGCCCGGCGACACTCCATGTAGGAATGTGAACGCGGTCCAGCAAGTCCAGTAGCAAGAGAGGTTGCATCGAATACCCTTTGGAAGGATCAAACAGGACGGCGATCGCCGGCACTCCATAGCCCTCGAAGTCGCGCGATACGAAACAGTTGGTAGTCGGTCTCGAGCCCCATCCATGAGCGGAGATCGTTTTGGTTCGTGCCAGCCATGAGGTTCCGCAAGGCATAGGTGTTGCGAAGCACCGCGGCGCCCCTGTCTTGGCCGTTGAATTCGACCGCCTCGAGCGCGGTACTGATCAGCGAGTACACGCTGTTCTCAGCCAACGGCTCATCTGACGGTACGGGATCGCCGCCGCCCGCGCTTGATGGAAACAGATAGCGCCACTCACCGCCCCGTTCTTGAAGGCATCGGATCCACGTCGTAAGAGGCTCGACACACCATCCGGCGAGGGGCACAACGTGAGCACGGCGTGAACCGCTCGCCGTACCGGGCGTGACCAGTCGCTCATTCGTGAGCTCTACCTTTTCGAGTTCGATGTGGATGCCTTCGAACAGCGTGAGACCTGCCCCAGCGAAAAGCGCCAGCATTGCCCGGTTTCGGCACGCAGTCCAAGTGTTGGTTGGCATCGAAAGGATTCTCTCGCGCAGGTGAGCATCCTGCTTTGAATCGAGGCACTCGGGAAGCTTGCCTTCTGACCGAACTCCAGTGCGTTTGCTGAATTCGGCCAGCAACGCGACCGCGGGGTTCGCCTCTCGAAGACCGAGATCAACCAGGTGCTCGAACACGTCGTTGATCAACCGAACGTACCGCTGCGCGGTTCCGCGCTCAGCCGCTACCTTTCTGGGCGCATTGCCCTCACCGGCTTCCCGCTTCCCTGCCAGCGTCGACAGAAACGCTTGTATCTCGTCGGGGCCGACCGACAGAACGGAGGCCGGCACGTCCCGACCGTAGAGGAATTTCAGGAACTTGCCGTACATCGACGCGCGTTGCTTCAGCGTCTGCGAACTGAAGGGGTTCCCACGGCCGTCGACGAGCTCGCGTTGCCATTCGACAAATGCGGCTGAATTCACGCTATCCCAGTTGACTGTCGGCTCTGCCATGTTCGAGCCCTCCTCGGCCCTGATCCTGTAGACGGGGTTTGGCGAATCGTAGATTCGCCTTGTTGTGGATTGTAATCGCCTAAGCGTATATAACCCACGCAAATTTCGCCAAAAATTCCCCGCCTCCTGGTGTTAGCCGGTTACAGATTCAAGACGGTTTGGTCCATTGCCTTCTGTTGTATGTTGCTGACGGTTTGACGATCAAGCGATCGCTCCAGCACAACCCTTGCGGCTTCGGGCGTCAATCCGGCTTGGCACGCGCCCGCACAGCGTAGGCTCCAGAGGTATGCGTTCACGCTGTCCCTGCCCTGCACATACGCATTCGCGAGCATCGCCGCGGCCAAGGTCTCGCCGGCCGACCACGCTGCGTCGTAGAGTTGCACGGCACGCACGCGATCCGCCGGCACGCCTTGGCCCGCGACCAACACGGCCGCCGCAAGCATCTCGTACGTCCTCGATTGGTCCGTCACTTGCCCGTCGAGCGATCCGGCCGTCGAGACGATGCTTGTAGCCACCTCCGGCCGCGCGATGATGCTCCGGATATCCTCACTGAGATCATCGGTTGCATTGGCAGACAGCGCTCCGATGGCGACTCGGCCGGCGCCGACGTTCCCAGCAAGGAGTGCATCCTGGAGCAGGCCAATTGCGGCAGCTTTCATCGACGCCAGCTCTTCCGAGCACGCCTTCTGCATCGAGAAGTGATAGATCCCGTTGTAGTCGTCGCACTGCTCCGCAACGGATTCACGTGCGATGCGAATTCCTGTGAAGCTCTTGGCCGGCTCGACGTCTTTGCCCATTTGCCGCTTGACGGCGGCCTCGGCATTGGCGCGAAGCTGAATGGATGGATCCGGACCGCATGCCGTAAGCAACGACGCCATGGCGACAGCGGTCGCCACCCAGACGACCTTCACTTTCCCGCGCATACCCTGATTCCTTCGCAATGTGAAATGATCCTCGCGTGCCTCGATTTGACACGCCGCCATTGAATGATGCCGAACGACTGATGAAAAACAAGCGCCCTCAATCACTGGCGCCATACAGGAATTCTCGCTAGGAAATCGCCTCGCCGCCTTACGCTACCCACCCGTGAGCAACGTAGCGCCGCGCAGATGCCTCGTTCCCGTGCACAACAACGGACTCGTCAGCGAGCATGCCAACCATGTCGTAATGCTCGACGAAGTCGGCGATGCTTTCGCTCAATACCTTGAAATTCGCCCGAGTCGCGTCCAGAACCTCGAACTTGAGAATTTCACCCGCCACGTAGCTGTCCGTCAGTTCGGCACCAGCACGCTCGATATCGGCGAACTTCGTTTCAAGAACCTTCCCGATCGCGAACTGGATCGCTTCGATATCGCACTCGCTCCCAAGGCCGGGGCGTTGACGGTGGGGAAAGCCGTCGGTGGAATTGAAGGCAAACACCAGAGAGAATGAGGGAGGGGAATCCGAATCGTCGTAACGCGCGATGATTCTTCCCCAGGGCAGTTCGATTGTCGGAAGGGGCTGACTCAGTTCTTCGAGGATGCTCTTTCGTCTCTGCTGGTACACCCGATGCCCTCGCTTGATTCCCAGGAGGTCCAGTTCCTGGTCGGCCATGTCCTCGAGCATGAATTGAGGCAAGGATTTCTGCGGCCAGCGCGCCAGATCCTCCGCGCTGAAGCCCTTCCGAATGAGAGTTGCTGCATCCACCTGGGAACGTAGAGCCGTCGTCATATATTTGCGTGATCCATGGCCGTACTTTGAATTTGTCCTGCTCGTGGGCAGGATCCTGCCAGGATATTCGCACCGAGAACGCTTCTCAGCTATCGCGAAACATGTTCAATGTGCGGCCTGTTTCCTTCGCAAGCACTTTCAGCAGGATTTCTGGTGCGGAAAATAGAAAGCCACTCGCAAGGAGTGGCTTTTGAACTGCTGGATACATCCTTCCTGACCATGGGCGGATCAGCTATGCCGCCATGACCAATGCGGTCTGATGTCCCCGCTTTTGCATACCGAGAATCTCCCTCACTTCCGCACACGCGCCGCCCAGCAGCTCGCGCACATAGCTTCGGAAGTCTCGTTGACTGGCCAGAGCCTGCCAGTCGCCCGTGAAGGAAAATCCACCCAGCTGCGCCGAACCGACTTCTTCCCCGTCATGTTCGAGCTGAACGGAGACCATCACCGCCCCTTGCCGACCTTTGGCGATCTCGATCATGTCGATGAGGTCGTAAAGCCGGTCGCCGCTGTCGGCCAGATACTGCGCCTCTTCCTGTTGAACGCTGACCTTCAATCCGAAGTCGCCGAACGTGCGATCGACAACAACGCTGGCGTCGCTCGGCGACGCTTCGATGCACGCATAGCCGTCATCCCGGAGTCGTTGCGAAACGCTGACGATGTCCTCCTCGACGAGAGACAGCAGAAGCGACATCGCCTTGTCTTCCGCCAGCGTCAGGTCGGTATCGTAGCTGCGATCGGCCGTCATCGTGTGCTCGTGTACGTAGCGATGTTCGCTCGAGGTGATGTTGATCCGCTCGCCTTTTCCCACCGCGCTGAACACCAGGCTCATGAAGACCGGCTTGTCGGCCAGCAGGCGACGCGCCACGACCTTCGCATCGACGCATCCGGTGAAACGCATGCCGTCGCCCTGGCAGTAACCGAGACTCCAGCGAACATCGTCGACCGGATAGCCGAGGCTGGCCAGGATGAACGCAAAGTACGTTTGAAAAATGTCGGACATCTCCGACTCTCCAAAAAATTGGCTCAACGGATTACCGTGTGGAATCGCTGCACCCGGCTCGCCCAAACTCGAATGTCGTGCGGCCCCTGTTGCGGGAGAACCCACAAGCAGCCACGGTCCTCATCGGCATCAACTACTACGCCAGTCCTGCCGTCTCTGAGCGTCACGCCCGCGCCTTTTTGGGCCAACCTGCAAATGGCCGCTGCTTCATCTTTTGTCATTTCCATTTTTTATCCTTTACACACGAATTTCCGAATAGCCCAAAAATTAGGGCCGACAACGTCGGCCCCAGACAGAACATGTGAGTGTTTTACAGCTTGGGTTTCATCATGCCCTCGCACGCGGATGCGATCGCGAGAGCGATGGGGAAACCGAACGCCGTCAAACAACCCCAAACCAGATTCAGATCCATACACACCTCCAGCTAGTGCGAAGACCTGCCCCTTGCGAGGAATAGGTCCCCGCAAGGGTTGAAGCTATCAATGCAGCCAGTTCATGGCACCTTGAATGCAGATGACGGTGTAGAAGACCTGCATCGCCAACAGGCCGAAGGCCCGCCGCTTGATCGCGAATGTGATCCAGAGAACATTGGACAGAATCCAGATCAACCAGCCGTACGGCGAGTAATCCGTCTTCTGTGCCAACACTTCCGAACCCACTACACCGGAGATCGCCGCGCCCCACTCAACGAGCAGGAGAGGTCGAGCCTTCAGTGTCGCGAGACCTTGCTTGATGCGGCCGCCCCAACACGACATCGGAGCGGTGCTCATCGTGCAGCGAAGCGACGAGCTTCTTCTTCCGAGATCGGCGGAATGTCCTCCCACGGTGAGGCAAAGGTGCATTCCTCCGGAGCAATGAACGCGTGGATTTCAGCAGTCTGACGCTCAGGAGCTCGCTCTTGCGAGTGAGCCTCCGACATCGCCTGACTGTTGGCGTTCGCGTTCGCGTTCGCCTGCGCCCTCGCCGCTTCCCGCGCCTTCACCGCGGCCTTCTCCGCGCGGGCTACGGCACGAGCTTCTCGTTCGATCTTGCGATGCACCTTCTCGTACTGCTTGCCGAACTCCTTGCTAATCGTCGCGTAGTACGGATCGGGGTCGTAGTTCGGCACGCTCATCACCACGGTCGTTGCCGGAAAGAAGTCTCTCCGTACGGCCGGATCACGACGCTGCAGTTCGGCTTTGTAGCCGGACAGCTTCGTCTTGGGTTTGACAACTGCTTGAGCTACAGGCATTGAGCCTCCATGAAGTAGCCAGCAAACGGAGACGTTGGGACCATTTTCGCGAAACCGCCGCTCGTGAACTTGCCCTCATCGAGCAAGATCGAGCTTTGGAGCCGTGCCTCCAGGTCTTCCACGTAGTGGAATCGCAGGAAGTCGCCTTCCGGCTTAACGATGCCCTGATCTCCGATCACTTTACCGAATTTGAAGCCCATAACGAGGGTTTCCCCTTCGTCATCCGCACGCTTAGCCGCGCTATGGACGTCTTGAAACAGCATGAAATTGATCCTCCTGTGATGACTCCACAGGCAGACCCACTCCCCGCACGGGAAATGGATCTCCCGTGGGGATTTGCTGAAAGCGTCAGCTCGCATCTCGGACAGAGCGTCCAAAAATAAGGCGCCGAAGTTCAGTGCTCTTCGACTGATCCGGTTCGCCAATATCCCTTGATCAAGGGATATTGGCGAACCCGACCTGAATTCAGTAAGCGAACGGTAAGGGTGCTGCCTTTAAAAACTCACTTTTGATATTCGCCGTCTCGCGATGATGGTGATCTTTGCCTCGCAATCCACCCGCCGGCGGTTAGATCCGATGAGGTCGCTTCTTGCGTCCGTACGATTCGTAGCTCAAATGGAATGGATGGCCAAACTGTCACAAAGGAGCTTGCGAGATGCCGGCTTAGAGAAGCACGAGAACGATATGTGCTGCCATCACCAAAGCATGCCTGGAGAGGCAAGGGACGCGCGGCGGCGCGATCAGATCAACGACGCAGCGGTATAGGAACTACGATTTGCTGAGTTTGGCTAGCGACCCTAGCTGGTATCGGAAACGAAGACAAGCTGCTCCGAATGGGATCCAGAATACCGCAACGTGACAAGCAACGTCAACGCCGTCTATGGTGTCCCGCTTCACTGGCCCACGTCTCGCCTCGTGCTTCTGTACAACCCGATCGACGCGCTGTCCAGCCGAGCAAGCGGGGAGCCCGTGGTCGGAGTCCATCGTCGGCTCAGCGGAACGTGGCAGCATCGACTGACGACAACACAGCCGGCGGCCAGCGCGAACGCCGTGACGTTGTCGAGCAACGAATACGTGACCGGGAAATTGCGCTCATAGAACATCGCGACGTCCGAGCCCTCGCGTGAGCCGCGGGCGACTGACGGGCGGTGTAACTGATACGGCCTCATCGTCGATCCTCACGAATGACGCGCGAGTGTCGACGTGCTCGGCGTAGCCGCGCAACTGGAACGCGGTAGAACGAGCTCACCGCTCATACGGGCGCGATCGAAATGCGTTTCATCGTCCGGCGAGCGCGACAAGCTCGATGGGGTGCTCTCAATTGCATCGGCGAGCCTGGGCAGCTGCCTTTCGGGACCGTGGCGGTTTACACGACCTGCGCGCCGCAGCTCACAAGTCAGGCTAAAGGTTTCGTGCAACAACGCCGTAAACACCCGCAGCACCTTTCGCAACCCGAAAGCCCTTTCACCGCATCCAGGACCCGGACTATGGACTCTGCAAACGTTCAAGAACTTCTCTTCGCACGCTTCGGCGGGAACACCGCCCGTTGGTACTTTGCGCCGGACAGCAATGCGCTTCGTCTGGCGTCCATCGACGGTGATGTCACTGTCGCCGTCAAACTCGACGCGCACCAAGCCGACGTGATTCGCACTATTGATCATACGAAAACGCGCGTTGTGCTGCCTATGGCGATCGATGGCGTGGAACTCAATCTGTTGCTCGAGGGCAGAAAGGAGAACGCCTCTCAGTGGTCCGGACGTGCAGCAGTCGATCCCGCGCACCTTCTCGAGGACATGCACGATTCTGGTGCTTTTGCGAGCACCCTCAAGAATTGTGGCGAGCTGGCTTGAGGCACCGAGGTCGATCAATACCCCCGCACCCCCAGACGTATTGCACATCCGCTCCCGGATTCCGACATGACATGCGAAACTGATCATTCCGTCCTGAATACGAGGTTCGGTACGTCGACGCCAATTTGGTTGTTTTCATTAGAAAACAACCTGCTTCTCCTCAGCTCATCGGCCGACTCATCTGTTACGGAATTCAAGTTTGAGGTCGGCGATGAGACGGCTTCACAAATACGCGCGATCACGGGCGTAACTTCGGCGCTCTGCGTAGAGACCGTTGCGTTCGGAAGTCGTACCACGCTGCATCTCGTCGGTAAGCGAGTCAGTGAGACTAGCTGGGCCGGAACAGCTGCTGAATTGGCCGATTCGGCCGCCGTGGCACGAAACTTGTCAGGTGCGCTAGCGTTTGCAGAGCAGGTCGTTTCTGAGGCGAACACACTTCTGGTCATCCTAAATCAGGACGGACGGATCCAACGCTTCAATCGACATGCGGAGGAAGCAGTAGGCATGAAGGAGGAAGACCTAATTGGACGAAACGCGTGGGACCTCTTTATGGTGGGTGCGGAAAAGGAAGCCTCGCAGAACAACATCAAGGCATTCTTTCAGACGGGCACTTCATTTGAGGTTGAACGAGTCGTCAGTACGCTCAAAGGACCACGCCTCTTCCTCTTTCGTAACAAGTTCGCACTGAGCGTTGGTTGGACAGAGGAACGCTATCTGATCTGCTCGGGTATTGACATTACGGAACAGCGACGCGCACGAGAACGCCTTTCCGTTATCGCGAATACGGATTCACTTACCGGGCTTCCGAATCGGTTCTTCATGACCGAGGTTCTGAAACGTGAATTCTTCAACACCGAGCATCGCCATCGTTTTGCGATCCTCTACATCGATCTAAATAATTTCAAGGATATTAACGACTCGATCGGGCACAAGGGCGGCGATCAGCTTATCCGTAAAGTCGCAAACCGTATACGCGGCCTGTTAGCTGATGGTGATGAAGTGATGCGAATCGGGGGTGATGAATTTGTGATCACCATTCGTCACGAGAGCCCAGGATCGTGGGCGCACGCGTTAGCGGCGCGTTTAATGAAGGAATTTGAAGTCGTCTTTGTCTTGAGTGGCATCAGCTATCTCGTCAACATGAGCATTGGTATAGCCTTGTTCTGTGACGACGATGCTTCGGAGCTCGACATCATGACTCGTGCGGATCAGGCCATGTACGCCGCAAAGAGCATTGCCAGAGCAAGGCAGACGAGTCACGCTTGCAGTCATACTCCCGAACTTGCTGGACAAGCCGACCGCGACCTCCAACTCTATCAAACGCTCCAAATCGCGCTTGTCAAGAAGGAATTTGACGTGTTCTACACGCCGATCTTCGACGCGACTAGCCGGCAGAAAATTGGATTTCGCGCGCGCTTCTCATGGCAAGACGACGCTGGAGAGCCTGTGCCAGCGGAAAAACCCATGGAACAAGCGGACTCGGCTGGGCTTGGTGTTCAGGTGAGTGAACATCTTGTTACCGCCGTATGCCAGCGACTTCACGACCTCACAGAAAATCACTCCTCCGTCACCATTGACGTTACTGCGCATCAGTTGTTACGCGGCGATATTGGTGGTTGCATCGGCCAATGGCGGGACACCTATGCATTCGATGCAAGTCGCATCAGAGTAGCTGTCTGTGGGCACCTGATCGCTTCCATGACGCCAGAGGTCGAAATGAAATTGCGATCGATCCGTGACGCCGGCGCAAAAGTCCTCGTCGTTCTCGGTGCGACGGCGCCCTTTCCTAATTTCGCGGCTCTCACGGTCGACGGCGTTATCGTGACGCGCTGCTTGTTTTCCCGAGTATTCGAAAGCAGCGCTGCCGAAGCTTCAGTCCGCGGCATGTTGCGGACCTGTGAAGAACTCGGTCTGACCACGCTCGTGTGCGGGATCGAGACCAGCGGCCATGCTGGATGGGTAAGTCAGTTTCCGCAGCTCGAATTCGAGGGAATCAACGGTGGTGAGTTCTCCCCATATCGGTCCATCGGTTCTATAGCACAACGCACCGAAACCTAGAGGTATTGACCGTGATCTGCTCGTGCGTTGCGACTTTACATGATGAGAGTGCCCAAATCGGTACTGAACGGGTAAGTCTTCGTCTGTACCAAACCTCGGAGGGGCTTTCGATCATCGATCGCCAAAGCCTTCGAGGCGATGGTGTCTCATTCACTCAGGTGGTTGGTATCGAACATGCGGCCGACCTATACGACTTCGCCACCGCAGATCCTTATGCCCAGAGACTTGAGCGTATCTATTCTTTGATGCACCAGAAGTATGTGGAGGCTCAGCATCAACAGGAGCGTAGCAGTGCCGTAAAAACGCCCGGCGCGCCTCTCGAGGCGATTTATGGAATCGCTCAATGTCGAACAGAAGGCGAACTGCTTGCGCTTGCCAGAACTGTCATCACGGCGGTTGGCGGAGGAGACTTCATTTTTCAATGGTCGAGGTTTTCCGCCGATAAGACTGGCACGTTCGATTTCCTCGATTCGCGCTATCTCGTGGGCTGTCGGCCATCGTGGCTGCAGCAGTACCTCGCAAAGCTCTGGTACATGAACGATCCGGTGGTTCAATATGCTCGATACAATGTCGAGCCGACCGTAACATCTAGAATCCATCTTCACCGGACGGATCACTGGTTCATCACCCAGGGGCATGATCACGGCCTGTATCACGGAGTCGTTGCCCCGGTACACACGCCCGGAAACGGTGTGGTTGGCATTCTCTACGTCAGTGCTCCAACGCCGAACCCCGAAGCGGTGATCCAACTTTGGGAAAACAAGGTACTGCTGCGCGCGTTAGCCGCCGAACTTCTTGATTGGCGAGTGGCTCAATCACGCCTAAAAGCGACGGAACAAGTGGATCTCTCAGATTCTGAGACTCTCGCCTTGCAGACCCTCCACAGCGGTGGTGGCGCATCTCATGTCGCCGACCGGCTGGGTCTCTCCGTGCATACCGTCTACAAGACGATCTTCCAACGAATCAATCACAAACTTGGCGTCCACCGAATTGGAGACGCGGTGGCAAAGGCCGAACGACTTGGCCTGGTCACCTACTGACCCACACCACGGCTTTCGCCGCCTCCTCGACGGTTTTCGCAACGAGCGCCCCCTTCTATTCTCGCCGGCGGCCGGAGACGTGTCTGGGGGGGGCAACTTTCCAGCACCCTCGTCTGCGTCCATAGGCCATTCGTTGCGTGCAACGCCACCCCCAATCCCGCCTATATGTGTCGCCTAGCACGTTGCCTTCGCAAATTCAATACCAAACGTCCGACTTGAATTCGTATCTGGATATGCGAGAAAGTTCGTACTGGATCGGAGGTTCGCGGATGGTCCGTTCGCTGGAGCGCGATGCACAATCGAACGGACACACCGCGCGGGAAACCTTGATATGCCCGATCCACAAAAGCATCCATAAATTTTCGACCAGAGTTCCAAGATGAATGCCGGTAGTGTTGCTGGAGCGCACATGCCAATGACTTGCGCGCTAGTTCGTATGGTGTCACCGCAAAGTGCGCAAGCGGAATCTCCTCGGCCCGTCGACCATGCGGCCTCGCCGACAGGCGCCTCCAAGATCATCGACCGAGCACTGAAACTCAGTTGCGGTCCATCGAGCCAACGCCACGCGTTTGCACGCGACGAGGTAAGCACCGCCGTCACGAGCTCCGACCCGACTTCCCAGCATCAACCATCGCGATCGGTGCTTGAGGAATGGCGCCTATCGCCTAAGGAGGGCAAATCCCCCCCTCATTGGTCGACGATTCTGACTTTCTCAACGGAGGGAATGCCAACACAATAGGATTTATGCTAGACACTGAGATCTTCTTTATGGGCGTTTTGGATACCCTCACGCGTTGCCGCGAGGGGTATAGATCCATCTTCCATTATTGGGAGAGCGAGAAGTACCGAGGTGTTGATGAACAAGCGCGACAGGAAGTCCTCAACGCACCAACGATTCGAGAGTTGAAGAAGCTGAGCAGACAACTACCTGAGACTTGGCGCGGTGATTGGAAACAGATACGGGGTCGAGTATTTCGTAGCGCTCTACTGTACGCAATTCAGGCCCATCCAGATCTCGAACCTCAGCTGCTCGGTCCATTTGGCTTACTCGACGCTTGCGGCAGATGGGGAATTCCTCCCGCTTTCGTCAAAACGGAAATAGCTATTTTACGTCGCGAAATTAGCGAACCATTCAAATTGCTTGCAATTGGTTCCAGCGCGGCGCCGGCGGTTCACGTTCAGGCCACGCTTGAACGCTTGATCGGCAAACGCGAAGACTGCCAGTACGTGGCGTTCGCTGGTCGGAAGATGGACACGGGGCTCCATCAATGGGCCGCCGAAAAGCTGTTTCCGATTCACTATGTCGGAACGAATTCGAACAAGGGAATAGATCGAGATGTACAACTACAACTTATTGACCAAAGCACCCACGTTGTCCTTTTCACGCGTGAGGGAAACGCACCGGACGCATTCGTCGTCGAGAACGCCCGTCGTCTCGGCCGCTCGATTCGAGTATCCCAGTACTCCCTCCCGCACGTCGACCGAACAGGCGCGCCCAAAGCCGTCAGCACAGTCTCAGATTCGCGAGAACTGTCCCACGGGTCCTCACGGCGTCGACCATTCCGCGCCGTTTAAGGCGCGGGGCTTCAGCGTTCTGCGCGAAAGCTCGACCGCCATCGGCCTCATCAAGCACGTCCGCTCGCACGGCCGCATTGTGTATGCGATCGACCTGACGTTCAGCCTGAACGAAAACTCGACCACCATTCTGGCCGAAGGCGCGTATTGTCTCGCCTTCGAAGATGAAATGCGCTTCATCACCCGGACGTTCCCGTACGGCACGCCGGTTCAGGATATCGAGAACTATTTCGCTCGCGAATACGATCCCAACGCGCACGTGCCTCTGGCTTGACCGAATGGGCGCTTCGCGCGTCCTCTCGGCCTGCCAGTACACGTCCGGTATGACTGGCTAACAGCCTTCCAGGCTGGCAGGAGGAGGTATGTCCTTAGATCCCGATGTTCGCATTGCCTCGCAGCGCGTCCGACTTTCGGCTGTGCGCGAGGCACCCGCCTCTTATTCCCGCGATTTCGAACAAGCGCGGATCGAACCCGGCCACGCCTGGTGTCTCTGCAATTCCTCCACTCCCCAGCGACTTGTCATCCGTCGGAAGTCCCACGCCGGCACCGCGGCCGCATTCTTCCTCGCGGGCTGGCCAGAAGGCGGAGAGGCGCACGATCTTGACTGTCCGTTCTACAAGGAGCCGGAGGACGAGTCCGGTAAATCATCCGAGAGCAAGTCGTGCTTCGAGGAAGGCGCTGACGGGACATTCCGGATCACCCCGCAGTTTTCCGTATCCCTGAAGGTCGACACGGTTGTCCGAAAGAAGGATCCGATCGAGGCGTCGCCCCGTCCATCCGAATCGACGCGCGGCGCTACGCTGCTCGCCATGCTGCAGTATCTCTGGAACGAGACCGGGCTGCACCGCTGGCGAGCCGGATGGAACCGGGATTGGGGCCGTGTCCGGTACGAGCTCATGAGCAAGGTTGAGGACGGCCAGATCGGAAAGCGCCCTCTCGCCGACGTGCTCTATATCCCGCCTCGATACACGCCGGCGGCCGCTGACAAGAACAAGGCCGAGTTCGCCGCTCGTCAGGAGCCACTCTTCACGAGCGCACGCCAGTTTATCGACGCGCAGAATCGGATTGCCGCGGGAAAGGCTGCATCGGCGGTGCGCGAGACGTTATTCATCATCGCCCCACTGCGCGGCGTGAAAGAGTCACAGTTCGACAGTTACCAGATCCAGCTTGGCCACATCGCCCAACCGGTCTACTGCAAAGCTCCCCTCATGCAGCGTCTGCAGCGCAGGTTCGGCCGAGTGCTCAACACCCTGAACGCGGAGCATGGCCATGTGATCGGCATATTCCACGTCGAGGGTACGCCACGCGGCCATCTCCAGCTACTCGATGCTGGATTGATGCGCGTGTCGAGCCGCTTCATTCCGGTCGACTCGTCCTATGAGGAAGTCGTCGCCGATGCGCTCGTGACGGCGAACCGCGATTTCTCCAAGCCGGTCAAGATCGAGACCGGCACCGATTCTCTGGACGGGAAGGTTCTGGCCGACTTCATCCTCTACGACACGGCGTCGCGTCGCTGCTACATGGAAGTGTACGGCGTGGAGGGCCGCGAGGAATACGATGCCCGCAAGCGCGAAAAGCAGCACATCTACCGGCAGAATGGCGTCGAAATTTGGGAATGGGATCTGACCAGGACACGCGAGATGCCGGCACTACCTCCCCGCATCGAGCGGACGGCGGCCTGATCGACTCTACCGCGCCAGCATGGTCCCACGGCATTCCAAGGACTGGCAGCGGCAGGTATAGGCGGCCCGTACTGCGGCTGTACGCCGGCCGTCGACGCTCAACTGATAGTCGATCGATATCTCGTCGCCAGTTCGAATCGCATGGCTTGCGAAGATGAACACGCGGCCATCATCTTCCTCGGCGATGCAATTCGGCGTGCAGGCGTGATTGATCCATCGGGCGCTGTTGCCGCCCGCGCCGCCATCGATGATCCGGCCATCGGTCAGCCCGAAAAAGAACGTGTGCCCGTCCTCGCACGCCAGCTTCTGGTGTCCCGCGATCGCGGATCGCCACGACATGACCCGCCCTTTGTATTCGATGATCCTTTCGCCGGCCGGGATATCACGCAGGGCGAAGACACCGCGTCCATGAACACTCGACTGACGTACTGCAATGCGCCGCATATTTGACCTCTTTCTCCCTGGCTCGCGAGTATACGTTCGTCGAAACAACCTCGCTACCATATCGGAGTACGAACACGCATGCGCGCCGCCAATGCGAAAAAAAGCCCCAGCTCTTCCGTAATGGAAGGCCGGGGCTTCGGTACCGCGTGATGCTTCTCTCGTCAGGCTTTGTATCCCATCCTCGACCACACTTCTTCGTCGACCGGAATCGGCGCAACACGCCCCGAACTCAGATTGACGAAATTGCCGTGGAAGTTCAACTTGCCGTTGCGAAACATCTGCCATAGCAACTCGGCCGCCCAACCCGCGATCATCCGGTTGATGAACAGGTTTTGCCGCTCGAGCGCTTCAGCCATCGAGCATGATGGCTGATCGTCCTCTGGAAGCGAGGTATCGGCAATCTCCGGAAAGAGATCGACGGCATGGGGCAGACGAAAGTCGTTCCCACGTCGCGCTCCGAACTCCCCGATGACTACCTGCCCAGTCGCCGCGTTGTTGCCCAGATCCACGTAGTACCCTTGCTGAAAGGACTTGGCGATAACACTTCTTGCGCGGCGAGAATCCACACAGGAAATCACCATGTCAGCGTCCAGCTCACCGGAGTCATTCCCGGTGAACATGGTTGGCATGGAAGCCCATCGCGTGCCAAACCCCATGTTGATCCGCTGGATCAGAACATCGGTTTTGAACTGGCCCACATCGCACGGATAGAACCCCTGCCGCCCAACATTGGAAGGGGATACCGTGTCGCCGTCGACGGCCGTCACGCGAAAACCCGGGTGACCGAGTTCCTGCATCGCATGATTGAGCGTCGCCAGCGAAGCCAGCATCGCACTGCCATTACCGCCGGCACCAATCACCACGATATGCGGCTCGCTCGTCAGAAGCGAAGAATGCACCATGTGCTCACGCTGCATGCTGCACCTCCTTCAACGAGAACGCCTCATTCGCAGGGACCGTCAATCCCAGCGCACAAAGCCGCGCAACGACGTCGAACGCCTCCGGCCGATCACGGTGACAAGAGCCGACAACCACGGAGAATTTGACCTCCCCCTGATCGTCGTCGTTGTCCGTTGGACTGAAAAACGCGTCCGAGAGACCGTGGCTATGGAGGTCCACAACCAGGTGCTCGTCCGCATCCAGCGCCGGCCGGTCAACGACCACGGAGTGCGCGGACGCGGTCCGCTCACTGAGTCGCCGAAAGACGAAGGAACGGGTGCTCTCACGCCACGTGATCCACGCGGCCGTTTCGATCTCACCCCATGCCTTCGCCTGCCAGGCAAACTCCATCAGCAACTCCCGCGGAATCGGACCGCAGCGGAGCTCGAACACCTCCGACACAGAACCGTACGGGAGCGCAAGACCACTTTCATTCTTCATCGCGATCTTCCGCATGTACAGCCATGGCCGACGGACTTCCAGCGCCACGCCGTTGCTTCCGACAAGGAACCGATGTCCGTTCGACGCCAGTTCCTCGAGCGAGCCGAACCGCGGCACCGGGATCGTCGGGAATGTGGTTTGGAGAAACGAGTCACGGTGATCCATCAGACACCCCCTCCAACCAGATTCCCGAACGCGTCCTCGAGTCGCATGCCCATCCGAGCCAGAAGCGCGGACGGAAACGTCTCGTGCTTTCCCGCAAGGAGTGCCTTCCACAGCTTCCCGCAGTTCTCCCCCTTGCGCAGGAGCTGCGCCTCCGGGATGTTCGGGTGGGTGAACCACGTTCCGAAAAACGCGTCCTCCCATTGCTCCAGCGGCGCCGATGCCCCTTGCTTCGGGAGATCGATGTTGCCGACGCAGATCCGCCCCTCCGCCCACACGTTATAAAACGGCGCGCGGTAGAGCTGCGTCCGCGCGGACGGCCGTCGCTTTCCCCGATATGCGAACACGTACCAATCCTCGCGCACGAGGAAGAACACCAGGCCCGGTAACGCGCACATTCCCGCCTTCTTTCCTCCCACGGAGGGGTGATTGAAGGCAAGGTGGCGCTTTCCGGGCGGGACGTACCAGACTGCATAGTCCGCCCCACGTCCAAGCAGGCGCGGGTGATACAGCGCCCGTGTCTGCTCCCGTTCGGCAAGCCGATCAAGTGCGTCGACCAGTGCCGCCCGGCTTGCAGGCTGCCCGGGACCGATCACCGCGTTTCCCTTCTCAATCCGGACAGGATTGATCGTGACAAAGCCATTCCCCGAAGCACTTCCCGGATGCCCGGAACGTGAGTAAAGGAGGATGGCGTGTTCCAGCTTCAATGACGACCCGGAACCAACAACTTGCGTATTGATCATGTCACCCACCGTAGATAACGGGATCCGTCATCGAATGCAGCAGGCGATCAGTCGCCCTCAGCAGTCGAAGACGACTATCCCAACTTTTCAAAGTCCCCCGTAGTAGTTCCGGGGTTCGACAGGCCAACACTTCCGAGCCGAGGCCGTATGCCCACCCTTCACCCCCGTTGCGGAGCATGTTGGCGTAGTCGTCCCAAACACGGTAAATGTTGTCCTCTTTCCCATCTTTTGCCTCACCCGGTGCATCCCAGGCGAGCGAAAAGGCCGGAATCATGGAGTTGTAGTCAGTCCCGCTCAGCGTGGGCCACATCGCTTCGCGATGCCGCCTCGCCTTCACGAGTCCAACCAGGTCCTCCAGCACCGGCGCCATCGCCGCGTTGTGCTTCGCGACGGCAAGAACGAACTTCTCCATGTCGCGAATCGGTGGGTGCCGAAGCAGTTCCCGTCGCGGGCAGTCCCGGTCGAATGCCGGCCTTGTATAGGCGAAGTACTCGCTGGAACCATCCTCGTTTTCCGGTCCGAACTCGGACGGATCGTAGGTGCCATCGGGCCAGCAATCTTCCCAGCCGTAGATGCGCAACCCTGCAGAATGGGTCACGTAGTCATGATCGAAGGTAAAACCGATCATGTGCCCAGCCAGCGAAAGAATCGTCGTCGCGGCAATACCGAGCCCTTCCGCGATCCCCTCCAACTCCAGAAATCCGCGACGCAGACTCCGGAAATTCGGCTGGTCACGAGACACTTCGACCCATACGCCAAGATCGTTCGGCTCGTCTTCTTCAGGCTCCTCCATCGAGCCTTCATCGACCATGTTGGTGGCCGAAGCAAAGCAGATATCGAGCTCGATCGCCGTTACCCCCTCCGTCCGTTTCGCGAACCATCGGGACAGCGCCGCTTCGACTACCTTGCCCGGCGAGTTCCAACCTTCGATGTCCGATGGGACGACCAATCCGCACGCATGCAATGATTTGGCGGCCTCCAGCCAGCAAAGACTCCGCTGGCTGTTTTGCTCGACCGGGATAGCCCGATCGAGCACCGGCAACCTCATCCAAGAATGGGCAGATCCAACGGCATCAGACTTAATCGGCCGGCAGGCTGATCCTGCTGCGATCGATCGATCATGGATTTCAGAATGCATGCGCATCCGTAGACCTCCTCAAGTGGGATAGGCGTAGGGGCACCGGGATCTTCCGAACCCGATGCCCCCTTGACCGCTTCCACCGATGAGTCGTTTGCCCTGGCAAGCCAGGCGTCAAACATCACCGGTTTCATGGTCAGCCCTTTTGACCCACCTTGCGGCGGACGTTGTAGACGACGGTGCCATCCTGACGGACCTCGCTCTGCTCGAACTCAGCCGTTGCAATGTCCGGGTGTGCCATGGAAAGCACATCCTGAACCTGCTGGATCGACAACGACGGGCCAGGATCTGCGAACTGCGTGCCGTGATACATGAAGACACGCTTGATCAGAGAGACTTCCAATGCCATGTTCGTCTCCCCTTAGCCCACGAGCGCCGCGTTACCGAACAGGCCGCCGGTCGAACCCGCTTGAGCTGCCTCGGAGGCAGCATTACCCGGTTCATCCGACTCCTCGTCAGCTTCCATCAGATCGGCAGCAGACGTGACGCCAGCTTGCGCAGTCGGCGCCGGCAGTGCCGCCGGTTTGCCAGCAGGCTTACCCTTGGCTACTGCCTTGCCCTTCGCTGCCTCCAGCGCCGCGGTGGTCACCGCGAGCTGATCGACGAGCGACTGACGCTGGCCAGTGAACTCGCCCAGACAGCGAACGAACTCCGCATCGAGCTCTTCCGGCGTGCCGGTCAGCGCAAGCGGCGTCAGAAGCCCGCTTTCGCTCGCTTCCTTCTGGTTCGACTTCGGCATCACTGCTACCGTCATCTTCCCAGCCTTGCCTGCGACGATCGACATCATGAGACCGCCGTCCGATTGACAGACGAGAGCGTGCAACTGCTTGAACAGCGTGGACATAAAAACTCCTGGAATGAAAATGCGAATGCATGCCCCACAAGGGACAGCACCCGCGAACGGAAAGATGGATACTGGCCACCAGAACGGTGGCCAGCGAACAGACAACGGCTGCTTACTTCAGCAGCATGACGGCAGGAATCCTGCCGCGAAACTCGAACCCTTCAGCCTTGAGCAGCCCCTTGATCATCTCGTCGCGCTTGCCCGACATGATCTTGGCGAACTGCTTGCCGAGGAATTCCTTCAGACCGATCTCCTGGCTCAGGGCCTCGATTTCGGCTTTGGTCATAACATCCAGCAGACCCGAGCAGACTTGCCAGTGAGCGGCAAGATCCACATCGAGGAACGTCGCGAGATCCTTGACATCACGCATCTGGATATCGCCCACGACCGACGACGCGACGAGATCGAGGATGCGGCCTCGCGGCGTTTCCTCGAGGCCGGCCACAACAGTCAGGCTGTCGAACAGACCGATACCGGCACCAACCGGCTTCCCGCCAGCCTTCTCGATCTGCTCGGCCAGCGCCGTGGTGTCGATGTGGCGTAACAGCCCCATCGACGCCAGCGTGATGATCAGCAGTTCGGTTTTGGCCGAACTACGAACCATCACCGTGCGAACCACTTCGCGCCACGTCTTCTCGCGATAATCCTTCACGCGATTGGACTCGGCGGAAACGGCAGGCTTGGCGCTCGACGTCGCCTTGCCGGCAGACGAACCCTTGCTGGCTGACTGACCCGCCGCCGTCTTACCCGACCCTCCGGTCGAACCCACCTTTGCCGCCGGCGGATTGATCGTGGCCAGATAGGCAGCGTTCTTCTCCTTGTTGCATGCGACATCCATGCAGTAGTTCGGATAGGAAAGGCCGACCTTGCCCGGCGTGGCCGATATGAGCACGCCGAAGTTCGCGCAGCCCTTGCAGGCTTCTGCTTGTTCGGCGCCAACGCCCGTATCGCCATCCGGCTTCAGAGCAATGACCGTGAGGTTGTCCCCCGGGCGCACCACCTGGATGCGCTGGTATTGCCCTTCGAGGCTCTTCTTCACCGACCCGATCAGCGCGTCGTTCTTCGCGTCGAAGCACGATTTCTGCGTGCATCGCGCGTCGTCGATCGCTTCAGCGAACAGCGTTCGCTGATTGGACGAGTTGTGATGACAGGTGAGGCACTCGGTCTTGTCGAAGCGGGCGGTATCGAGGCGCAAGGCTTGCGCCGCGATCTCTGCCTTCAGATCAGCCACCGAGATGTTACGCTCGATGATCATCGGCAGGATCTCCGCCTGAACCTTCTTCACCACGGCCGCCAGAAGCTCCGCGTGCCCGAGCATGATCTTTCGCTCGTTCAACGCAGTCTGGACCGCAGGAATGCAGTTCTGGAGAGCCAGACGGCTATCCAGCATCGAACGCGACCAGCCGATGCGTCGCGCGACCTCGTCGCGATCGCCCCCGTAGAGGGCCATCGCATGCAGTGCCCCTGCCGATTCTTCCGTGGGAGACATTCCCTCCCGCTGGATGTTTTCGGTCGCAGCAGCCAAGGCCGCTTGCTTATCGGTCATATACCGGGAGAGGACAGGAATGACGCCGTCCGGGCCGTACACCTCGTTCGCCGCCCGCAAACGTCGTTCGCCGGCGATGAGCTCGTAGTGATCGTCCATCTTGCGAACCAGGAGAGGTTGCAAGAGGCCCTGCGCCCGAATCGACGCGGCCAGTTCAGCCATTGCCTTCGGCTCGAAGTACGTCCGCGGGTTGTAGACCACGCGCACGTCTCCAATACGAACCACCAGACCCTCATATTCGGGCGCGCAATCATCACCTTCCTCAACGTCCACGATGCTCGACGACGACTGAACGTCACCTGCGATCGCCGGCGGAAGGGATTGAGACTGCGAAATTTCGGTACTGACTTGCATGGATTCTCCTGATGAAACGATGGCAGAATCCATGCCCCGCTGCGGGATCAAGGATCCCACCCGGGTTGGAAAATGACGGATGACCGTCGTTGGCTAGTTACGCCCAGCTGCGATTTTCGACGTGGAAAGTACTGCTTCCAGTCGAGAAACTGGTGTCATTCTAGAAGAGGTAAGAGTGCTACCGCAACAGGTGAATGAAGAATCTCGCACTTTCTCCGAGGCCCAGCGACACCGCGCCGCCAATTGCGAGATATGGTCCGAAGGGCATTTCCCTGTTTGTACTTTTCGTCATCACTCGCACGCCGACCGTGAGCGCAAAGACAACGAGGGCAATGATCAACGTCGGCACCAGCGCACTCAATCCTGCCCACGCGCCGATCGCCGCGAACATCTTGAAGTCCCCGCCGTACATGCCGGATTGCCCAGCGAAGATCTGGAAGAGGAAGTTCAACACCCACATCGAGCAATAGCCCGCCGCGGCGCCGAACACGGCCGACGACAACGGCACGAACATCCCCGACGCATTGAAGATCAGGCCGGCCCAGAGCAACGGGATGATGAGAATGTCCGGAATGATCTCGTGCTCGAGGTCGATAAGTGCAGCCGAGGCCAGCGCACCCGCGAAAAGGATGAACGCGCCAGCCTGGCTTGTCGTGCCCCACTCCAATTCAGCATAAAAGCCGGCCGCACCCAAGAGCAAACACACCACGCTGCCCGTGATCCACGCAACCTCATTGCTGGCCGGCTTCATGCAGGCAAGCGCGCTCATGAACTCGCCCAGCCCGGCACCGATCCGGTCCTCGTCCAGGCTGTAGTGTGCTTCGAGGAAACGCGGCAACCAACCCGCAAGCATTACGCTGCATCCGCCTGTCAGCAGGCCAAGTAGTGTTGCTTCCATGATGGACGATACATCCATTTCAATGCCCTGATTCTGATACCGAACTTGCCGGGGAAATTTGAATCACGACTCGTTGCTCAACGCCTCGGTCTCGAACACGACCGCATACCGTCCAGATCGTCTGCACGCTGCGAGGCGATATCCACGCCATGATTGCTGATCGTCGGATTTCGTTTATCGCCGTAGCCGTTCAGCACGGACATTTACTACCCCCGCAGCATTGATTAGATTTCCGGCGTCCCGATGACGTCATCATCCTTCGGGCTGAACCGATCGACCAGCCGATCCCAAAGCCGCCTGATGCGCCTCGACATGTCCGTGGCTGCGATTGTCGCGAGGACCGCCAGCAGAAGAAGTCCAGAGCCGACACCGGGCCATGCGGTCGCGGGACTCGGGAGAAAGTGATACAGGGCACCGAACGTCAGAGCTGCTGCGCCGCTTGACCAGAGCGCGAGCGTAAAGAGTCCGTCGCGTTGCGTCCGAACCATGTCGCGCAACACCGCCGGCTCGAACCGTCGTTCGAGCACCGACAGCTGAGCGGGGAAAGCTTTGCGCACTTCGTGCGCAAGCACGTCGGCGCTCGGCCGGAATATTTCCCGCGCCTCGAGGTCGGCCTTGATCGCAGTGACGGTTTCCCAAGCTACCAAAATCGTCTTGCCCTTTTCCTCGCTGGAAACGTAGCGAGGCCAATCCTCACGAACGGTTTCCGTGATCACGTCCGGAAACTCGCCTTCCCAGTGGAATTCGTAGAGCAACTGGAGCAACACGAGAAACGGGGCACCGTGGTATCCACGGTAGCCAACATACTTCAGGCAAAGGGCATGCGCGAGCTCATGCAGAAAGAAATGGTCGGTCGGGATGCTCTTGCGCGCCGCCACGCGGATCGATTTCGACCGGCGCCAGTCTCCGATGACAATCTTGCTCAGAAGCGTCACCTTCTTTGCAAGCCGAAGGGTGGGCGCATTGCGGATACCCAACTCCAGGCAGATGTCCTCGTAGCGCTCGCGCGCTTCGCCGTAGATCTCCGGCTCGATCACGCCGGACGTCGTTGCGCTCCAGTTCAGCAGCCGGCCGAGCAGCATGTCAGTTCTTGCTCCGGTGGTACGGACGATAGGCCCGCACGAACTCGCTCATCACCGCGAAGCCGTCAGCATCACCCGTGTAATGGACCATGTCACTACCGACCTCGGTCACCTTGACGATGCCCCCGAAGTCCTCTTCCGTGCACTGATACTCGCGGCCGCGACGCACGTCCTCTTCCTTCATCGTTTCTATCACGGACATCTTGCTCCCCTTACGAACGTGGGCTCGGCGCCGGCGCAGCGCGCCCGGAGGACGCTCCGGCACCCTGCTGGTCTGCCATGTCATGAATCTGACTGGTCACGTCGACACACAAACCCGGTGTCACATGCTGGCCGTACTGCGTGATCTCCGCGTACTCTGCCGACGAGAGAACGTCCGCCGGAATATTGCCGGTCAGTGTGAGACTGAACGCCGTGTCGTCGATGCGCGAATACGAGATTCCGATGTTGAAGACCGTATTCAGCTTCTGGCTAGCCAGTTGGCTGTTCATGTCGCTGTCGAACAGCGCCCTACCCGCCTTGGCATTTGCCTGGCAGGCTGCCAGGTAGGCGAAATAGAACTGGCGCCGCAGTTGAGTGCTACCTTGCGGCGGGAGCGACGAGTTGCTCCCGATCTTCGGAAGCCCCGACGACGATTGGGACTGCGCCGTCGCCTGCGGTCCGGAAGCTGCGGCCGGCGGAACTCTGCCGGTCGGGAGTTTGACATCGGCGCGCACACCGAAATACGTCATCCACGACACCACGAGCACGGCGATCACCAGGAATACCGTCAGCGGCAGGTTCGTGGGAATCGTGCGGCCAAGTACCTTCCAGCGAATCGGATTGGGGAGCGTGATTTCGTCGTCGAAGTCCATGTCGATATCGAATGAGATGAGTGCTGCTCGCATAGTCACATTGAGCACCCCACGGATTATCCTGACGGCCGCACTCGCGAACTATCGGGAAACAGGGCCCATACCCGCCATCTTTCAGCGCTGAAACTGGCAAATATCGCGAATTTTCTTAATCGAATTTCCTGTCAGGAATTCCCTGCTATACTTTGCCCCGATCTCTGATCCGGTAGCTGGACCGTACCTAGCCTGTCATTTTCCCGGCAGTTCAACTGCCATATCGCCGTCCCTGGGGGCCTCCTGTCCGCCCCCTCAGGCGCGCAGGATGCCTCCAAATTTCTTTGGAGACACCCATGAATCCCCAGCAGTTCATTGCTCGGATGGAGCAGTACTGGGCCGCCTACAAGGCACTCGCGCTCAGACATGCCCGAGAACGGATCGAGCTTGGCCGGCAATACCGCAACGCCAATACCGATTCCACTCCGGAAACGCCGCTTCGTCCTCTGGATGAAGTCGCAGCTGAGCTTGCCCAAGATGGCATCGAAGAGCGAGCGAGCTCCCTCATCAATGACGTATTCAAGTTCGCCGCATCGACCTTCTCTCCCAATGCTTCCACACCCGTGGACATCGAGGAAAGGGAGATCAACTTCGAAGTCGGTCACCCCTGTCATCCGAAAACCTTCAGTTCGACTCGCCTTTGGGCCGTACTGGAAAAGCACTACGGAAACCGGGTTGGTCATGTGCTCGCGTACCGCAAGCGAGCCAAGGCAATCGCCAGGACTTTTCGGATATCGGCCGACGAGCCGATGACGATGAAGAACGGGCGACTTGTCCTGACGCAGAGCGCATACGTCGAGAAATTCAGCTCTCGCATCCGGCTGGGATCGTCTCACTGCGAGACCATGCGGCGGGACCTGATCCCGGCGCTGATCAGCTTCGCAGCTTGGGCTGGCAAACCGGCGTTGGCCGAGGCGCTTGCGCCGATCGCGACGCGGTTTTCATACCCTGCCGATGTCGTTTCCCGCGAGTCGTTCCTGATGGGAAACGCGCAAGAAGGTCGCATCAAGCTTGTCACATACCACACGTCGTTTGAGTGGACGTTCGAGCCTGCTGTTGCTGAACCGCTCACCCTTTTCTTGAGCGAGTTTTTCTTTACGCTGCCAGAGATGGCAGCCTGAGTCTGGGCGGGCCTTCCCGCCGGACACTCTGAGGTGCCTAGCACCAAAACCCCGGGGGAACACATGCGCCCTTGGGGGCCATGTGTTTTTCCACTTTGCTGATGGAGAAAAACATGGAAATTCGTGACCTCGTTGCCGCAACCCAGAAATACTGGGATGACGTCTGCAATGCAATCACGGTGTATGCCGCAGAAAACGCCCGCTTGCGTAAAGCTGAACAGGAACTCTTCGGCTGCGAAGGCTACATGGTCAGCCTGCGTGAGTACGCGGACCACAAGCAAGAGGAACATCTCAAGCGCGTGGCTCAGGGGCTGATGAGGCATCTGGTTGACGTGGCCGTGCGGGAGTTTTCTCCCAGTGCGGCGGCGCCGATCAAGATCGAGGTGAGCGAAATCGCGGAGGCGGCCGGTTGCGATGGCGGCGACTTCCGCAAGCTCAATGCCCTCACGTTCTGGACGTGCCTGGAGTCGCGATTCGGCGGCAACCAGGGTGTCGTGACGGCCTTCCGGCAGGCAGGAGCGGCGCTCGTGAAGGAGTTCCGGATCAAACCGGAAGCGGGTATTGCTCGGCGCAAGGGCTGCATCGTGCTCGATTTGGGAGTTTATGCAACGAACTCGAAATGGGACAAGCGCTACCGACTACCGTACGGCTGCCAGGAAACCATTGGCCGCACAGTTCTGGCACTGAAGTCGTTTGCATCATGGGCCGAAATGCTCACGCTGCAATGCAGCCTCGACCGTCTGGTACGCGAATTCCAGCTCGGTCAAGGCTACGTCGAGTCGCGTGAGTCGTACACATTCGGAAACCCGGAAAATGGCCAGGTCAAGGTGACGACCTTCCATTCCCGGTTCGAGTTCGTGTTCGACGCGAAGGTCTCCGAGAAGCTGCAACTGTTCCTCGGCGAGTATGGCTTCACCGAACTCGCGGAGGCAGCATGAGCTGGGCTGACGGTCTGCTGGAGATTCAGTCGAAGGGTTCGACAACGGTCAAGGCGGGCTCCCTCGCGGGCCTGCATGAAGCACGACAGGCTCACCAGAGCCAGTTCTTCACGACACTGCCGTTGTCGCAGTTCTGCTGGCGTCTCGTGGAGCCGCTGATGGAGAGGCTCGCTGCCCGGGAACGCATCCTGGCTGGTGAATCTATCAAGATCAGCGTTCTGGACAACAGCGTGGGGAGTGGCCGGCTTCTGCACTGGGCAACCCCCGAAATCCACTCGTTGTACGGGGTGGACGTCGACGAGGGCTGTATCGCCTCGCTCAGTCAGGCTGCAATGAACGCGGGCTTTACCTACGAGTTCATCCATGCCGGCATGGAAGATGTGCGGCCGCGGCATTTCGACTTTTGTCTTGCCAACCCGCCGTTCTCCATCAACCTGCAGAGCGCCCTGCTCTCCCCGTACGAATGCACGTCGTACGGGCGGTTCGGGCCGAACACGAGCACGCGCAGCGATGCGTATGCTCTGTATCAGGCGCTGGATGCAGCGAAGTGGGTGGTCGCGATTCTGCCGACGACCGTGGCTGACGAGGTGTTCATGACCGCATGCGGGAAGGAATCGCATCCGTTCAAGCGTCTCGTCGCCTTGTACGACATGCCGCTCGATGTTTTCCGGGAGGAAAATGCGACGGTGCGGGTCAGTGTTGCCGTGTTCGATGTCTCGCTCCGCAACGATGCTCCGAACCGCCAGCGCGTGTACAAGCTGGAGGAACCGGTTGCGACGCCGAATCTGACGATCGCAGCGCGCCGCCAGCCAACGCTCGCTCACCTGTCTGCCGAGGTATCCCAGCCTGCCATCACTCGGCCGGTTACGGGTGACTCAACAGTCCGGGTGTGCCACGACGGCCGGTGGATCCGCCTCACGTTCCAGTGCGGCCTGACGGAAGCAACGGTTCTGAACGCGATCTACCAGGACAGGATCGGAGCGCACCGCCCCCACGCCGAGCACCGCTATCCCAAGGGTGTTGCGTACGTGGGACAAGGGGCACTCGATTTGCAGATCCACCTGGCGCAGCCCGATCCGATGGCCAGCTTCTGGGCCTTCGTTTCGGACATCGGCCGCGCCGGCGGAACGCCGCACGTCGAAGCCGGCCTGATGGGCTACCTGCGGCGCCAGATCCGGGTTACCGCCCGACAGAAGGCTCCGTTCCGTCACACCGTCCTAATGCCTGGGGCGGGAAGCGGAAAGGGATCGGCCACGGAAGGTACAGCGAAGAAGGATCATCTGATCGATCCGACGCGCTGGGGGTCTCCGGTCATCAAGGCCGGGACTGAGGTCACCTTCACCGAGGTCGAGCACGGCCGCTATCAGTTCGAGCACAACGGGAAGTCCTTCAACCTGCCGTACGAAGACATCCTCGCGCGATTCGACCTGAAGCAGCCGGAAGCCCAGAGCGAGTGGAAAGAGGTCTATTCCGGTCTCGCTATGCAGTTCCCCGGCCTTGCAGCAACGTGGCGCTGCCGGATACAGGAACTCGGCATCGATACGTGGCTGAACCGCGGCTACCAGATCGATGACCTGGTCGAGCTCGCGATCAAGCGTGCCGGTGTTGTGGCGTGGTCGATGGCGCTCGGCAAGGCGCGTGCAGCACTCGCTATCGCCCTGCTTCTCGGCGGCAAGCGTGCGCTGATCGTGCTGAAGTCTGCGCTCGTCGACGAGATGTTGATCGAGATCGACAAGATCAAGCTCGATCCCGCCGTCTGGCAGGTGATCGAGTCGCCGGAGCAGCTGCAGTCGCTGCGCCCGGTGAACATCATCTCGGTTGATCGTCTCAAGGGGCCGCTTACGAGCGCGCATCCTCGCATCACGTACGCCAAGAAGCTGCGGCGCCGGGTCGGCACGATCATTCCCGATGAGGCTCATTTCCTCGGGAATATCGACACGGAGCAGTCGAGCGCAGTCTGGCAGGTATCGGCCAAGCGACGTTTCCCGCTCACGGGAACGCCCGCCGGCAATTACCCGCGGGACTGCCACGGGCTTCTGGCATTCGCCGGTGGCGATGGTACGGCAGCCCAGCCTTACGGGTATCGCCGCTACTATCTCGACCCCGGCCTGCGTCATTCGATGGCGCTGGCCGAGCGTGGAATCGATCGTGTTCTCAACACGTTCTGCGACTTCGTCTGGGTCACCAGGGAATTCGAAGACGAGTTGAAGGGTGCCAAGCGTGAAGTGCCCCGGATCGCCAATCTGGCGGAGTATCGCCAGATGCTCGCTCCGTGGGTCAAGCGCCGCGTGCCCAAGGAACCGGACGTCGCTTCGTGCGTCACGATTCCCGAGCCGACGCATGTCCAGCACCTGATCGAGTTCGACATGAGCCACCTGCTGCACTACCTGGTCGTGTCGGAGGACTTCTCGAGCTGGTACATGGCAGGACTGGATGAAGGCAAGCGGAACAACCTCGTGGCCATCCTCGCGCGCATCAAGGCCGTGGAGATCGCGAACAACTTCCCGCAGCATCCGAAGGCAGCCAAGGTCTATGCCGAGCTGACGCGCAAGCAACGGTTCTGCATCGACAAGCTCGAGGAGTTGGTTCTGGCCGGCCGGCGCCCACTGATGTTCACCGGGTATCCCGGTAATGCGGAGCTGGTTGCCCGGCACCTCGCCAAACGGGACATCGATTCGGTCGTGATCCACGGCGGCAAGACGATCAAACGTCGAAACGCCGAGTTCGAATCGAAGTACCGTCAGGGAGATGTGCCGGTCGCGCTGGTGACGTATGGCAGCATCGGGGAAGGCACCAATATTCCCCAGTGCAGCGATGTCCTGCTGGCTGACAAGAGCTGGTCTGCCCGCAAGGAGAGCCAGGCGATCGCGCGTGCGTTGCGCGGGGAAAACGAGTGGGACGTGCAGGCGCATCACGTCATCACGGAACACTCGATCGACACCTACATGCAGCAGGTAGTCTCGTTCAAGGCCGACAGCTTCAACGCCGGCTTCGATTGGGGCACGCCGACGACCTCCGATGAGGAGTTCCTGCATCTGGACGTCATTTTCCGGCGCTTTTGCCGTGAGTTGTCGGAGCTGATTGGGGTTCACAGCCACGACCTTCGCAAGCATCTCGAAAAGGAGACATCGCATGTCCAGCCTATCGCGGCTTAAACCGGTCCTGCCTACCGTCTCGGTCGGATCGGATTCGGTGGTTATCCGGCGTTCGGGGCAGTCCAGCCCGATCATCTCCGGCATTCTCGGGCAGTTCAAGGACGACAAGGGAGAGATCACACGCGTGGTTCTCGATCGCGTCGTTCACCGACTGAAGGAGAGTGAGTTTGAAGGCTGGCGAGTATCAGGTGCAGTGGTAACCGAGCTGCATCGCCAGACAGCCGAAGAAGTAGCGTAGTTGCCTTAAACGAATTAGCCCCGGGATCGCAAGATCACCGGGGTTAGTTTTTTGCGGTATGCGAATCTTGCAGCGCTCCCGATCGACGCGCCACCAGTGGTGACCGGTACGCGCGAGGAGATGGGCATCTTGCGTCAGTCGGCCTGGCCGGGGTCCACCGGCTCAGGGTGAAACTGGTCTTCGACAAGCGAAACCGCAAACTCGATGAGCTCCTGCCGGAACTGCGGAAAGGCCTCAAGATAGCGATACAGATGGGCTCGCGTCGGAAGGCTCTTTTCGATCGCAAACTGCATAAGAACGTCGTCGAGTTGCGGTCCAACGTTGATGGCGCCGGCCCGAGATGAGACTGGCCACATGACTGTCTGAAGACGATACGTCCGGCTCTTCCCAATGTGATCCGGGTCCCATGCTGTCCCGGCAAGAAGCGACTGCAGCGCCGCAGCATCGCCGTCGAAACACACAGCGACGATGTAGGTCAGGACGCGCGAAACACGCACTCCAGGAATCCCACGCAGTTGGTCGACCTGCTCGTTGGTGACCCTACCGAGGGCATTGAGCGGGCGCAGCAGAAATTGATTCATCGTCATCTCCAGTGTCGGGCACGATTGCCCATACTGAGAAATGGCAACGACATCGAAAAACCGGCAATCTTTTTTCAGATTTTTTTGCGCAATGAAAAAACGCCGCGTCCCCGAGGGGAAGCACGGCGTTCTTTTACAACTCGAAACCGACTTTCTGCAACAACCCGCGCTCGATCACTACGCAGGTGATGCGAGGGGTAAGAAGCTGGTACACCGACCCGGATTTTGTCCGGACACGGCGAGACTTCGGGTCGTATGCAACGATGGTAGTCGTTTGACCACCACTGCCGAACACAACACACCGCCCCACCACATCCATCGGACCGACCGGGATGCCCTTTTGCCGGGCAAGCTGCCAGTTCTCGGCGGGTTTCGCCGGAAGACCTGACAGATCCTGCTGATGCTGATGCTGCTGCGACATGGTACTTCTCCTTCAGAAATGCGAGACACCCCACTCCCAGCAGGAAGTGGTTTCCCGCGTGGGTGGACAAGTGATCGATTTCTGAGGTGAGAAAGCCCCGCGGGGCTTTCTCCTTCTGCGCGTGGCGTGCAACCCGAAACGGTTACACGTTGGCGAGAATCTTGTTGAGACGTTGCCGGATCCGCGCACGCTGCGTCATCCGAACCTCGAAACGGGCGAGGAAAATGATGCTGGCGACGAGCGGAGCCACGACGAACGTCATCCAGAGGCCGAGGCCCAACATCGTGGCGCCGGCCGCATAGCCGTGACCCGTGATCGACTCGAGCATGAATGCCTGGAGAGGCAGACGATGCGCGATGACCTGGTCCCGATACACTTGCAGCGCCGTGAAGCCGCCGTTTTCCAGCAGCATGAACTTCGCGTGCTCTTCGTACGCACCCGATCCGAGGATCAGGTAGAAGCCGAGCATGAACACGACGCTGAAGACCAGCATGACATTCCACGAAGCGATACCACGAACGAGATCGTTGACACGACGATCGAACGCGGCAGCGAACTTGAACATCGAAGCAGACATGAGGGTAAGACGAAGCATGGTGATACTCCTTTCATGGATGATTTGGAATATCACTACCCCTTCCGGGATAGTGATACCCCGGGTGGGGAAAACGTTCAAACCTTACTCAACACCACTTCACACCTACGACAGGCGACACAGGTGATGAAGTTCGACACGCCCGTTTCTGACGATGTCGTTTCCAACGCTCGACGCCACCAGTCGCGCTCATCGCTGGAATTGGAAGCCGGATCGGGTTATTCAACCGTGTACCGGGCAGGGGTCGCCGTGTGCGGCCTCGCACAAAGGGCAGTTCTCCAACTCCTCGCAGTCCGTCGCGAAGTTCTGCCCGGATTGCCACGCGGTCACGAGGCCCGGAACATCGGCAAACATCACCGGCACGCTGTAGAGCCGAGCGTGATAATCACGATACCCCTCCGCTTCCGCTTCGTGCAACGCAAAACACAACGCATCGGTGTTCGGATCAACGATTTTGGCAATCGTCGCCTTTGCGTACTCCACTCGGACATTTAAGCCACGCATTTTCATTCTCCAGTCTCGATCGATCACGCCCGCCATCGCGGGCCGGGTTCCCTTACTGGGTGTCGTTTCCAACGCTTGACGCGACCAGTCGCGCTCAGAGCTAGAATCCATACAATCCTCGGGAAAGCCGCGTTCAACACAACGTGATTTCAAGCAACGCAAATGGTGACCCACTTGCCGTCGACCCTTACATCGGTGAGTACAGACCCGTTGAAACGATAAACACGCACCGATTCCGATGCCGAAATCACGTGAGAACGTACAGTCGCGTTGACAGAAGTCAGCATGGTGATGCTCCTTTTCGAGGTGAATGGAACATCCCCATCCCGGCCGGGACAGAGATGCCCCGGTGGGAAAATCAACGAATAGCGGTAGCGAGGGACGTAACCTTCATCAGAAACCGCTTGAAACTCGGATCCGACTTGGGCAACGGCGTCGTCGACACCCACTTGCCCATTTCAACCAGATCCAGAAGGCGCTTGCGCGCTTCGTTCACCGGGTCCTGGTACAGCGTTTCGACGTTGGTCGATGCAACGACGATCTTCGTTTTGGCGGAGAACGTCGGAGCCGACTTGATGCCGATTGCGTTGAGCCAGGTATGGCGGGGCAGTTTGTGATCCTCGTGGGAATCCACGAAGATCACGGCCGATGCGCCCTTGATCGTGGTCTGGAATACCTGCAGACGACGGACGATGTCCGAGTCGTGCTTTGATACCAGAGTCCAGCTCACAAGGATCTCCGTCGGCTCTTTCGAGCTGACGAAGTTGTGGCTTCCGTAAGGAGAGCCACTGGACGTTATCAACCAGACGCGCTTTTCGTTCGATTCGATCGCCTGACGGGCGACAACGGAGACGAGACGAGTGCGGAGGAATTTCTGGAACATGTGGTTCTCCAAGGGAATTTGGAGCAACCACGTCTCCCTAGGGAAAAAGTAGCGCCCCAGGGGTGACAAAGGAAAGAACACCGAACGGTGTAGAGAACTGATGTCGAACGCGAAAAAGCGTTCAGCTATCGACGGGTGAAGCAGACAGGATTCACGTGCTCCCAAAAAAGGGAAAAACACGCTGCAACTGCCAGGAGGCTAGATACGGCCCAGCTGCCGGACGCCCAGACACAAAGGTCATGGGACATCAGGGAAAAGCGATGTGCGTATATTACTCGCACTGATTCCTATTGGGAAGTGGTGGGTCACCCGCTGAGTTGCCCGCCCGGGCCAATCACGATCTGCCTGAGGTGCGCTTGCGCTCCTCGAGTTCCTTCCCGAGCGTGACGAGCGCATCGATGGCGTCCCGGTATAGCCTGTCCCGCCAGCCCAGTCGCTCATAGGTGCCGTATCGCTTCACGTGCTGCTCGCCGAGCGTGAAGTTACGCATCCCGACGTCGACGGTGACGCTTCCATGTGGCGCATCGATGACGACTCCGTACGGCGTATCCGTGCGCATTGACCAACCCTCGGGGAGCTTGATTGTCTCGCTCATGAATCCACTCTCCTCGTGCACGAGATTGAATCCACCGGCTTTTCCCCATCAAGAATTCCGATTATTGTCGGCATTTTTCTCTTTTGATGGCGTCTAAGCGCCACCACGCCCCGGCTGCTGATTTTAATAAGGTGGCCATTATATGTGTGGGTACACGAAATGTTGAACCCATATTTTGTCGCATCCGGCCGGGATTCTTACCGCTTATTTAAATCTTGCGGACATTCCGGACATCCCAATTTCCTCTTCATTTTCAGCGCCTGAAACGAAAGAGGCGGCCGCTGCGGGCCGCCTCTTTCTCTACTACCGTCAAACGCGCTCGACGCGCAAACGACCACTGACCACCACGACCGCCACCGGTTGACCAGCCGCGAAGTCGCTGCCGTCGTCGACGGTCTGAACGACCGTAAGCAAGCGCTTGTCTTGCGTACGGACGATCAACTCGACGCCCGGCACCTTGCTGACGACGCTTCCCGCGGCGTAGCCGACTGCGGCGCCAACAGCCCCGCCGATGAGCGTAGCCTGGCGATTGTGATGCCCCATAGCGACCAGCGTGCCGATAAGCCCGCCGGCAGTCACGCCCAACTGGCGAGACGAGCCCGAATCGATCATGACCGGGCGAACGTGGAGGAGCTGCCCGAGTATGGCCGTACCGCCGCTCCGCAACGCGTCGCCCGAGTTGTATGTCGATGTCGACCTCGAGACGGGTTCTCCGTATTGGGTCAGGGGACCATACGGCTGAGCACAAGCGCAAAGGGAGAGCAGCATCACCATGGCGAACACTGCACGGCCCATGTTTGCGAACAATTTCATATCAACCTCCAATGAAAAATGACCCACGACCAACAGCACGTAGCCATTGGCAGCATGTCGTTACAAGGAATCACGACGCGAAATGCGTCAACGAACTAGTACCGGCTACCACCGCGAACGCTCCGGCCAACCGCGTTAAGCGCTGTACCGAGGAAACGAAACACGAAGAGAGCGAGCACCACGACGATCAGCAGGACGCCGATCAGCAACAAACCGGAAGAAGCGATGCCATGCCCGCCCAAACTGCGCATGGCATCGCCGACCAGGTGGTAGATCACCGAGCGGATGACGGCATCGGCCACCATCGAGCCCAAACCGTGGCCACCGTAGAACATATGGGAATGGAACATGTAAGCCTCCAGATTGAAAAAATCGAAGACTTACTCCCTCAAGGGACTAAAGCCCCCGAGGGATGAACCACTGAACGTGCAAGCTACCGAAGGCAAGACTTGAGAGAAGGCTGGATATGGCCCAGCTACCAGCAAGGTCCGCAGACCTCAGAAAGCGATTTGATTCTACTCCGACTACTTCCCAATGGGAAGTTTCCGCACACAGAGCATCAGGTCAACGTGAAGTTCTTTAGCGACGGGAGGTGCACCACGAGCCACGCGGGGAAGCCCTTGTGGTCGATGTAGAGATAGAGACCGATGAGCAGGCCGATGAAGGCCGCATGCGTCATGTTGCTGACGCGGGCCGCCACAAAATGCAGCACTTCCGTGCCCATCACGAGAGACAGCGAAAAGACCGTCAGCAGCACAAAAATCAGCGTCGACGAACTAAGCACTAACCCATTCATGATTTACCACTCCCCGAGTACATGCCGGTGATTGTTGGGGGCTTGGTCCTGCCCGGCTCTGAATCCTGCCGCTCTTGCTCGTTCAGCAGGCCTCGCGCAGCAAACGGTTACTGATGCCCCGAAAAATTCTTGATTTTCTACCTCAGTTGGCAAGCCTGAATCGCCCTCTATGCTATACCTTTGTTCACCGAGCTAACAATCCGTCAAAATGTTTCCGTCAAGCTCGATAGCTTCACGCTATCAATTGACCGGAAGCGTTGCTTCATCCCAGCAAAAAGCCGCGCGAAACCTCCGCGCGGCTCGTGCCTTCAGGTGATCAAGAGAATGGCTGGAACAGCAATCCGATTGCCTGCGCCGCGATCGGCACCCCAGCCACCACAGCCAGGATTACGAATGCTCGCACCGCCTCTTGCTTGGTCTTTCCTTTCTTGATGCCATACCTCGCGATCGCAGCAAGGCATAGCAGTATCACCACGTAGATGCCAAGATTGCTTCCCATCGTGATCTCCCGTAAGACTCGTATGGAAATCCCGTCCAGCCATGCCGGACAGGTGCGCTACTCGCGGCCAGGTTAGCCAGACAGCGAGTCATCTATTGTGGCGCAATTTTCGAGCGCCGGCGGAAACCCGCGGCTACGGCCTAACCGGTCTGTACCTCGATCCTTTTGAGCACATCGAGTTGCTGCACCGCCCGCGCGTACCACCAGGCTCGTCTTGAAGCATGATGCTCCGACTGAGCCCCGCTGCGCTGCTCCTGCTCGACCCATGAGCGCAGCCCATCCCATGCCGGTGACGACAGGAAGTACTCTTGCCTGACCGCCGGCGAATCGCGTTCGGCTGTCACCGTAGGAATGCCGAATTCGTCCGCCAGTTGAGCGGCATCCGCCGCATTGAATCCGGCCAGAAAGATTCCCAGCTCGTTCTCACCACGAAGCAGCCACCATCCTTCTCGCGCGGGGCCCGGATCGTGAGCGGGAACGGCCGTACGCTTCAGCACGGCGAGGTGGAGCGGCACACCTTCGCCGGTCGATCGGCAGCAGATAAACGGCACGCTGGTCGACGCGATCACTCCCTCAAATCCATGCCCCGCCACGCACGTCTGATGAAACACATCGGACTTCTCCACGCGCGATTCCTCCCTCGAAAATTCCGATATTTATCCACAAATACTGTGGATATCTCTGTGGGTAATACCCCCTGAATCGGCCTGTCCAGGCGCTTTTTCTGGGCGGCTGTTACTTTGCTCACTTCTGCATCAACCGTGCCAATACTGTTTCGTCGAAACCTTCTCAACAGGAAGTTCAGCTTATACTTGACCAGTCCGTGCCCGCCCGAACATGAGCGCGAGATTCGTCATGTGGACGCCCGGCGCGAGCTTCCACGTTACTGCGCAACCATCATCGTCCGACCACTCCAACAACCGGTAATCACGCAATCCGGTTAGTGCCTTCGACGCGCGCATGATCCGCTCCTCCCTTGAGCCGTTCACGCTCCCGAAGGCGAGATCCCCGACCCGGCCCGTCCCTCGGATCTCTCCGTACTCGGCCACGACGTTCAATACTTTCCATTCGTCACTACCTAGCGGCAGCCCCGTGCCCCCCTGCACTGCACGGCGCCCGAAAGCCTCTGCCCCGCTGTTCCCTGTCATGCACCTGTCCTGTCAACGATCGATGGTCCACGCCGGCCGATTGCCGCCGCGGGCTTCATGGCTTAACGCCGTTTTATGACAATCAGAATACGTCGTTGGCCAACCCGTTCTAGCCCTCACAACTTGAGCAATGGATCTCTAGACAGACGATTCCGGAATGATTTCGGCCCGCGTAATCGTTCCCGGTGAGAAGCGGACGGGCCCGGCGTTCACGTCGACCTGCAGCACGCCCTTATTGCATGCCAGCCAGAGCACACTGTCGATGGTCGCAATGCTGTCACCAGACGCTTTCGACAACAGCCGGCAGAGATTCATGCATGCCTCGAATCGGACCGGTGCCGGCCGGCGCGGCTTGTCGGGTAGACCCGCCAGGCGGCACAACCAGATGTCGCTCTTGCAGACATCCTGACCGAAATTCTTAGCGAGCTGGAATTTCGTATCATCCCCAATCCATGGCAATGCTCCGCACCACTCGACGAGCCGAACCTGATCGTTCAGCGCGAGGACCGCCTGCAGCGCCTCGAAATCGTTGGCTCGCTCGGCCCACGCCCTTTCGATGGCCGCCGCCTTTCCGCGAAACCCAAATGCCTCCACCACGGGTCGGCCCTCACGAATGGCAGTCCAGACCTTTTGCTCGATCGTACGCGCCGCCTGGGCGGATCGCCCAGCGCACAGCACGATCCAGATAATCTCGGCTGCCATCTTCTCCGGAGAGTCTGGGGGCGATCGCCGGTGTGTGGACCACTCCACCATCCGGGGCGCGTCGGGGTCGTTGGCCAAGAGCCATTCTCGGAGCTCAAGATAGAGCGCCGGCGCAATGCGACTTTCAGGAGCAGGAATCTCAAGGGGAAGCATGGGTTTTCTCTCCGCATAGCAAATGGGCCGCTCACGCGGCCCACGGGGCTGACTGACACCTTCCTATCTCGAGGAGCAATGCACGTCCCCTATCGTCCATCCTGCGCCCACAAAGTCCTTCTTTCGCGCGAGCAGCAGCTTCACCTTGCAATGCTCGCCCATCGCCGTGGCCACTGCCAGGACATTGCCATCCGGTTCGATCGCGGCCGACGTCACGATGATCTCGGAAGGTTTGGGCGAGGTGTCGCTACGGAACAGAAACGGGGACGCGGCAAGATACCCCTGAGTCAGTTCAACCGCGGCGGCCAGCGTCCCCGGATACGCGCTGACCATGATCGCGCTTTTCACCTTGTCCCGCGGATCACGCACGGCCGTCACGAGCGTACCCACGCCCTGTCGCATGACCTGTACGCCGCGCGTTTGCACGTCGATCCAGTTCGAGAAGTCGGTCTCGTTTCTTACGACAACCTTGGCGGCTGCGCAGAACACCAACGCGCAGACGATCAGGATCGATCCGATCTGCCATCCCAAGTTACCGCGAGGCGGCCGCTCTCTCATTCGTCAACCCTGGTTGTCCGACTTTTTGACATCGCGCGGACCGGTTCGATCGATCATCACGTAGCCCGATTTGGACGTGAAGTGTTTCCACGTCCAGCCCACCGGCACCTTCACGATCGCGAGGTAGTGGTCCTCGAGGCCATTCACCGGGAAATCGATCTTCTGATTCACGATCTTGCCCAGCGTGTCCTGCGTAAGCGGCGCCACGTCGCCTTCGAGCAGATGCGGGCCCGGCTGCGAGGAGAACGGGACAATCTCGTAGAAAACGTACTTGCCGTTCTCCTGCGTGACCTTCAGGCGGGCGTAGTACTTCCCGTCGGCGTCCAGCGCCGAGTACGTCCCAACGAGGCTCTCCGGAGCCTGCGAGACCGATTCGTCCTTGTGCGAACACGCCGCGAGAAGCGCGACAACGACCACCATCAGCAGATTCTTCATGCTTGTCCTCTTCTTGTCGAAATGCGGTCATGGCCATGACCATCATTCCCAGTTTACCGAAGAGCGATCTCGCCTCAAGCGGCCTCGGCTACCTCAAGGATCGCCTGATCGGCCACACTCACGGGAGGTGACACGCGCAGTTCCGTGTCGAACTGGCGAGCTCTCGCACGAAGGCTGGGCTCTGCATCCCGATATTCCTGCTCTTCCATGAGGATCGGGTGCCCGGTCTGAGGGTGAATCACGAGCCAGCGGTCAGGAATTGCTGCCCTGGCCGACTTTAGAATCCGGCGGACTGCCGGCGAGCCGATCCGGCGCCGAATATTGACCCACGGTGACCCTGTCCATTCGGGTGACTGGCAGATCCGGTAAGCGAACTTCGTCGCGACCGTTACGATCGTGCGCGACTCAGGCGCACATCGCGTGATCTCCCACTCCGCCATGTTGAATGCCAGGTTGAGCGAGATCATCCCCGCGAACTTCCACAGTCGTTCGACGTTCTCCTCCGTCAGATCGGTATCGAGGCCAGGCCGCGCATGCATGGGTCGACCGCCGTCGGGCGCGATGGCCTCGGAGTCGGCTGATATCGCACGGGGCAGTTCGGATTCACTCTTCGAGAAGGAGGCACGCGGCGCGCAGTAGCCCACCACGTCGTAGTACTGGCTGACACGGTCAAGCACCATCGTCGTGACACGCCGGACGTCGATCACGTTGGTACGGTCAGCCATTGCGAGCGCGGCGCGAACCCGCGTGGTATCCAGCCGCTTCATGCGCCCGAAGTGCAGCGCTTTCTCGAGCGTCGGCAAGGAAGACATCGGTAGATTGGACGGTTGTTCCCGAATGGGCATTGAGATCCTCGGTACGTGCCACGGTTGGCTCAAAACGATCGCCTTCCATTGAACAGCGATCGCAGCGCGCGAGATAGCGCAAGACGTCGCCTAACCGCGTACTCTTTCGGCCCCGGGGTTATTCCCGCTTACCTGGATCGAGCGGCACGCCGCATCGAGCGATCGGAACAGCCCGGTGCTGAACTCTTTCAGTTCAAGCACCATGTGCTTCTTCCTGACCTTCAACCCGCCTTCCAGTATCCAGCTCTGGCGCGTCGCGCCGGTAACCGTGAAGGCACGCACTTGCGTCGGCACACCTTCGATCTTCTTGCCAAGGTTATCCGTCGGTATGAAGTTGAAGCTCGCTGCGTATAGAACGTCCATGTAGGTATGAAAAGTCCAGATTAGACGTGATATCGGCCTACGTCTCGACAGGTTTAGACAGAAGATTAGTTCGCTCGTAGAATGTTTTCTTACAGGAACTATCAACGCCATCCCGCGTTGTGCGGCCGGCTCACCACTCGGATGAAAAAACGCGGAATCGGCCGGAAACGGACCCCACCGAATGCGTCTCGGGCACTCGCCCCGATCATCGGATCCTTTCCTATGTCTCAGGAGCGGATCTCGATCGCTACCGCTTGGCACATCGCACTCGACCAGATCAAGCGGGGCACCGGGCGAAGAACCGAAGTGGAGATGGTCGCCGACGCGCTGAACCTCGCTCTAATCCTCTGCGAACGGGGGCATTTCCCGCATCTGATCGATATCGTGAAAGAGGGGCAGGAGGCTTTTGTGGGCTGGCTGGACAGTGGCCCAAGCCGCGGGAACTGGCGCATGAGTGGCGAACCGCTCGACGCCTCATGCACTGCAATTGCGGTGCTCGACGCGCAGATCGCTACGGCGCCTACCGAGGACATTCTCCTGTCTCAGCAAGAAATCAAGCGGCGCATCATGCAAGGGGACGTGCATAGCGGACACGACGAAAAAATGCAGCAAGCGGCCTGATCCGCCACATCGCTGGCCAGGCCAAACTCACTTTCAGTCGGCGTGTCTGCCCGGCACGAAGCCCTGAAGCATTGCGTTGGCGAAGGCAGAAAATTCCGGATCAGCATGAAGCGTCCGGTAGAGATCCATCAGATTCGCGCGGGGCTTCTCAAGCATCAGTTGGGCGATCAGCCCCGATGCCCGACGCGTTGCTTCCACCTCGAGAAAGACCGGCACGGCCTTTTGAAGCAGCTTCATCAGACCATCAGGGTCGTCGCGCCACCCTTCGACAAAGTTCAGTCCGACCGGCTCACCGACAGTGAAATCGATGCGGTTCCCATTGCGGAATTGAAGGGCCACGTTCGCGCCGCCCTTTTTCAGTTCAATCAGATCCACCACTGCCTCCAGAGTTGTTCGAGACCAGACGCCGGATCCACTTCGACGTCAGCATGACCCACCAGATTGCGCCCACCGCGCCGCCACCCGCTGCGGCGAACCAACCGATACGATCCGCCGGCAGTTGCTCCGCGCATGCCACGATGACCAGGCCGATCGCGCCGCCGACCCCGAAGGCAACGGCCGCGATAGGACCGAGAAGCGGGCTTTCTTCGCTCGACATACCCTGCACGATCGCCATGACAAGCAGCATGCAGAATGTAACGACCACCACACTGCCCTCGATCGTGCCAAGCGCGATCCCCAGGATGAACACGCTGACGAGGCAGCATAGCGTGCGCAGACTTTGCGCCGGCGTGCTGAAACACTGTTCGCGGGTCGCTTTGGCGATATTAGATAGCTTGCTCGTAACCATCACCACTCCACATCGGGAATTAAGTATTCCCAGGGTTGCGGCCGTAGATCACCCGGAAGCCGCACCGGATGTTCCGGATATCCGCTTTCAGTCAGCCGCAGCACATGGAGTGGCAAGCCGAGCCGGAGAATATCCCGGAACCGGGAGTCCATCAGGCGACGCGTGCTCGCCTTCCCTTTTGGCGTACCCCACGCCGCGATCAGCATGCCACCACGTGACAAACAAAATTCTGCTGCGACGCGCAGCGCCTCGTCGGCCATCGGCCCGATCGGATCATCCATTGCTGCCAAATTGTCAGCATCAGTCGCAACACCGATCGCCGCGTTCACGAAGATCATGTCGCTCGCCCCGACACAGGCCGCGAACGAAATGCCGCGCCGCACGGTTGGGTCGTTCTCGACAAACCCAGCCCGGCTGGGGTTGTGGAGGATGAATCCGACTGGGACGCCGAACATGGCGAGTCGGCGCCGCAACCAGACCCGATGTTGTGGGTCCGAAAAATGGGCGTTTTCCTCGACCCAATCCGGAATCTCGACTTCCATAGATGGTTTCATGGCCTTGGGGGATGCGGTGTAGCGGTTCCGATCTACCTTCGGTTCCTCAACTTCTTGATAGGAATCATTCTAGCCGATGGCTCCGCTCAGGGGGTGCCGATGCTGAACATAGGGCATCGTTACCGCCCCACATGTAAGCGTCGATTTCGACGTATAGACAAGCCGTACCAGTGAGTTCGGCGCGATACCAGAAAAAATCCCCGGTGGAGACCCGGGGACTTCGGACGGCTCTTCATACATCGCCGGGCGGGTTACTGGCCCGCACCGACCACAGGCGTCGTTTGCGGAACGTAGCCCGGCCCCGTGACGAGCGCGAGGCTTCGCTGGTTCGTCGACACCTTGGCGTCGATGTTCGACACGTAGCCGTTGTAGGCCGTGCAGGCGCCGCCCGACGTGAAGAGGTTGGGCTCACCCGGTGCCAGCGGGAAGCGCGTGAAATACGGCGTATAGTTGCCGCTCGCGCAGTCCGCATGGCCGTACTCCCACAGCATGAACTGGTGCATGTCCGCATACGGCGGGACGTTCGCGTTCGCCGCTTCCAGCGTAGCCAGCGTGTACGTCGCCGACGTGTTGAACGTGCCGCTCTGCCACTGGCCGATGTTGATGGCCGCGCCGTTCGGCAGCGTCGTCGATGCTTGGCCGGTCAGTTGGCTCTGCGACAGCACTTGCTCGACCACCGACGACGGCAGATCGTATTTGACACCGTAGGCTTCAACGGCGTTCAAAGCGTCTGCGTAGGCGTTCAACGTATCGCCCGACGAACCGGGCACCAGCGCGAGGTAGTCCACGCCCCCCGTATTCGTGTCCTGCGGGAGAATCGGGTCGCCAAAGCCGATCAGCGGCAGCACCATGCCCGCAGCGCTCGTGTAGGCGTGCGCCAGGGTGCCGCCCGTCGAAGCCACCTGCGTCATGCGCTGCGAAGCGACATGGCTCAGCGGCGTGATCACGAAGTTGTTGAAGGCCGTCGTGATGTACGGTGTCACGAGTTCCAGCGAACCGTTCGTCTGCTTCGTCTTGTCGGCCGTCGAAGTGTACGTGCCGCCGGTTGCCACGAAGCGCACGTAGCTTGCCGTCGCATACGGCGCCTGATTCAGCGTCATGCTGAACGTGCCGTCCGTGCCGGTCGTTGCCGTGCCGATGAGCGTACCGTTCGAGCCGTCCGCGTTGACCAGATACGCGGCCACGGTCGCACCGTTCGTGACACCGCTGTTGTACACCTCGCCCGTGACCGTCGTGGTCGACGCGCCGGGGGCTTGCTGATTGGTGTACGGGTTCATCGGGACCGGCGCCGCCTGCGTCGAGCTCGCGCCGCTCGAACTGCCGCCACCACCACCGCCGCCACCGCAAGCAGCCAGGGCCGCAGAAGCAATCAACGAAGCCAAAATCAGATTCTTCTTCATGTTCTCTCCGGGTTAGAAGTCCAACTGAGTCCAGTATCTCAGGTCAGACCGCGGTTTCTAGCCCCCTTAAACGCGGGCATCGCATGTGAGGACATAGAACTCCGGCGCGGCCTTGTGGCGTGGCTCGTCGGAATCCCTGATCCGAAATTCGACTGGTAACTTATCGGCTGTTTTTCACGATTCTTTAATTCCTGTCAGGAAAATCGTGAGAGTCAGCCTTGGCTCACGTTCCGACGCCTACCTCGGCCATGTTCTCGGACCACCGTTCATTTTTTTCGCCTTCAGCTCGGAGCGGCCGATCCTGATGCCCTGATAGAGCGCGAAGATGCCCGTGAGGATCGCCCGCATCGGCACGTTGCTGACGTAGGTGTAGTACGCGGACATGGCGAGAAAAACGGCCAGCCACACCAGCCGGTACTGCTGCCGATATAAGAAGTAACTCGCCACCAGAACCAGGCCGGCGATGATCTCGACGGACATATCCATCCGGGAATAGTGCAGCAACGACATATCCATCTCGAACTCCAACAAAGCGGTCTATCTATTGGCCGCCCTTACGGGCGCCCGATCACTGTTCAAACTGCGGGGAACGTGGATGCAGCAGCCTGCAATCCGTCGGTGACATCTTTGCGCACAACTTGCCCAGATCCACGTGCGTGCTGGCGTGGATTACGCCTTCCTTACTCTTGAGACCACGGTAGACCGCGCGGTACTGAAACCAGCCATCCTGTGCCCGGACGAACCAGACCTGCCCGACATGACCCACCTGTTCCGGGCGGATCAAGCCCAAATCAACGGCCACCGCCGGAGACATCACGCCGTCTGCCTGCTGCTCGAACCGGACTTGGTGAAAGAGCCACATGGCAATTCCCACCCCGATAGCTAACGGAATCAGCCAGCTAACCGCCGTTCTGACGGTCCGCAGCGTTCCCCCCTCTTCGCTGACGTCTCCGGCCGACTGCAGCAACGCTTGTTTTTCCATCTGGATTCTGAACTCCAATGGCTCAGCCGATCATGCCGCGATCGGGATAATTGGAAGCACGGTACGGGGCGCACGCTCCGGCTCCGCGACGAGCATCTTCCCTTGCGGGAATTCCTGTCGCTGAAGCGTCTTCGGCCACTCTCGGACGTCAGCCCCCTTCCCCGTGAACTTGACCCGTTCGCCGGCCCGCGTCGGGAAATGCCCCATCTGCTTCATGAAGAACGGAACGCCCGCCTCGCTCGCCTGCTCAGCCAGCGATTCGGCCCATTCCAGCTTGTATTCGCGGGGCTTACGGCCTTGGCGGCTCTCCCCTTCGGTGATGATCCAGTCAAGCGTGTCGATTGCGCGCTTGCTCGCGTGCCGCCCGCTTCCAATCTGGATGGACAGATCGAGCGCTCCGAGCCCCGGTCCGTGGCTGATCCCCTTGACGGCTGCATCCAGCTCGGCCAGTTTCGGGACGTCACGCTCGGCTTCCTCCTGGTTCACGACCGTCGAGATGATCCAGACGTTCGGATAGCCCGTGCCCCAATCCGGCGGCAGCATTCGCTTTGCATTCCCGATCCGCTTCGTGACCAGCAACCACGTCAGATTCGGCGTGCGTGCGAACAGGCTCCACGCATCGGCTCGCCACTCGTCCGGCACTTCGTTGTCGAACATGTCCGCCTGGGTGTTCCAGAACACCGGCCAGAACGTACCCGCGGCGACCGCCTGCCGGTTCCATGACTCCGCCTTCTTCCAGTTCGACTCCGCCGTCCTATGCCGCGGTGCGCTTGGCCCCCAGTGCTTCCCGCCATGAAACCGGAGATCGCCTGCCATCGCGTAACACGCATCGCAGCCCGGACTGATCTGCGTGCAGCCGATCCAGCCATTCAAGCTGGATTTCACATAGGAAATGCCCGTTTCGATTGCCATGCCTGCCTCGCCTGTCTTTTCCGCGCCCGCGCGCCTATTCGCCGCGCTCCTTCGCAGACTCGAAGTTGAACAGAACCCCGGCGGGCCAGAAAGCTGAATAGAATCCGCATTCAGGGGGTGTTTCCGCCGGCACGTCTACTATTGCGACCCGCTACATCAGGCACTCCTGCGGGGATTCGATGATCCGGGCATCCGCCAGCATCATCTTGAGGTTCCCAGCCAGCGGCGAGATGTCGAGCCATTGCCGGGCCCGCGTCATCGCCACGTACAGCAAGCGCGTCTCTTCCTCAGTCAGCTCGAGCCGGTTGGTTTCCTTGTCAACGTAAAACTTGAAATCCCCTTCAACACGGACTGAATCGAACTCCAGCCCCTTCGCCTTGTGCGCCGTGCTGATCGTGATGTCCGCGTGTCGATCCGGCACGGACGCTCGAACCATCTCCTCGAGCAGATCTGGGCCGTGGTCGTCGATCAGTTTCACGTAGGGAGCAATCTCCCGGCCGGCGAAGGTCTCGGCGTAGTCCTGGACCTCCATCCAGTCGCGGAACAATGCGAGCGACTTCGGCGAATCCGGCGACACGCCGCACATCAGCTGACGCGCCGCCTCACAGAAACTCCGGATCTCGGAGATGTTTGCACGTAGCGCGACCCGCCGCCCCGCGCGCAGTTCGTCGGCCATCTGCGCGACGGCCGTCGCATTCGTGCGGCACAGGACAGCTTTCACGGGGATATCGATGTCGGGTGTCTCGTCGATCACGACCGAATGGATCGAATCCTGCCCGCGGATTGGCGTCGTCTCCCCCAGCTTTCTCAGCACCAGTGACGACACGTCGGCAATGCTCTTTCCAAACCGGAACGATTCGGTGAGCCACGTCTCCGGCGCTTCGACACGCTGCATCGCGTCGACGCTGCCTCGAAACTCCATGATCTGCTGGTGCGGATCACCGGCATAGATGACCTGCGCGTGGTACTGGCCTCCGAGAATCGACAACATCACGTCATCGCTATCCTGGGCCTCGTCGAGCAGGATGAATCGTGCTTCGATCTCCGGTTGGGACAATTGCCAGATCTTGAGATAAACGTCGTGATTGATCCGATACTGACTCGTCGGGTTCTGGAACTCGGCCCACAGCGCCTGCACGTACGGCATCAATTCAAGCTGCACCTGCTCCATCGCCTCCGGCACGATCACCGGATTCCAGTCCAAATGCCGCTGGGATGGGGCGAGATCAGCCGACTTGCAGAATCGGGCTACCGCGTCGTTCACCATCTGCGCGAGGTGGTATCCGGTCAACTCGACCAAGCGCCCCATGATGTTCGGCACGACAATCGGCTTGAAGCCCATCCGGACGCCGAGCAGCTCGAGCGTTTCGGTCGTGTTGTTGATCTTGCCCGTAATGCCCGGCGGCAAGCTCCGGAATGCGAGCGCATGGAATGTGCTGCACGTTACGGACTTCGGCAGCTTTTGCCGGGCCTCCGCGGCGTTCTCCCGACCGAAAACCAGATAGACGCCGCGGGCCTTGCCCTTGGTCGTCGCGATCATGTTCAGCAACGACGTCTTGCCCGACCCCGCTCGCGCAATGACCTTGAATGAGGCGCCAGTCATGGACAGGTCGATGGCTGCGCCCTGTTCCAACGTAGGCTTGAGCTTCATCATGCCGGTTCGGGCACGTGAGTGCGGAGAAACGACTTGAACGCTTTGGCATCCATCGGCTTGCCGAGCAGGTAACCCTGAACCTGGTCGCACTGGAGCTCGCGAAGCTTTTCCAACTGGCTTCGTGTCTCGACACCCTCGGCGACTACCTGCATCTTTAGCGTGTGGGCCAGCCCGATGATGGCCGAGACGATCGCGTATCCCTCGTCGCCGTGGTCGTCCAACCCGCGCGTGAAAAAACGGTCGATCTTCAGCTGCCGCGCCCTGAATCGCTGCAAGTACGCGAGGCTCGAATAGCCGGTACCGAAATCGTCGATGGCAATATCGAATCCAGCCGCCTGAAACTCCCGAATGCTTGCCGAGGTTTCCTCTGCGCCCTCCATCGCCACCGTTTCCGTGATCTCGAACATGAGCCTGTTCGCGTCAACCCCATGGTTCTCCACGATGCTCTTGACCACCTGGACCAGCCCCTGCTGCTTTAGCTGCTGGGGCGACAGGTTCACGGCAAGGCGAACCGGCGGTAAGCCTTCCCGGTCCCATTCCCGAATCTGAATGCAGGCCTGCTCGACGACCCAGTTCCCGATTTGGTTGATGAGACCCACGCTCTCCGCAACCGGAATGAATTCCAGCGGAGGAACTACACCGAGGTCCTGATGAGTCCACCGGATCAGAGCTTCAGCGCCCTCGATGGACCGTCCGTCGCCGCCGAACTTCGGCTGGAAATGCAGCCGGAATCCATCACTCTCAAGCGCGTCCTGAAGTGCATGCTGGATCTGTAAGCGCCGAAGGGGGCTCGCCTGCATGTCCTGGTTATAGATCCGATAAGCGTTGCCGCCCGCAGATTTCGCGGCGGACATCGCCCGCCCAGCATTCTTGAGCAGGACATCGGCCGTATCGCCGTCCATCGGCCCGACCGCGAACCCGATCGATAATGTGACCCGGAGGACGTCGCCCGTATCGACGCGAATTCCCTGTCGAGCATGCGCCACTAGCTTCCGCGCGAATTCGAATATGTGTTCCGAGGTTGAGTCCGGCACAGCGATCGCGAACTCGTCGCCCCCGATCCTACCAACCGCACAGCCTGGGGGCGCTACGCTGGTCAGCCTGGCGCCAAGTTCACGAAGTAGGCTGTCGCCCAACGCGAACCCGTACGATTCGTTGAACACCTTGAACGAGTCGATGTTGATGTACAGCACATGCAGATTGGAATCCTCGACACGCGCTTTGTCTATCTCGCTCTGCACCCGTCGGTATATGTTTCCCCGGTTCGGCAGAGACGTCAGATCGTCGATCAACGCGAGCATTCTCAGCCGCCGGCGGGCTTCGTCCAGAGAGGACGTCAGGTTCATGCGTTCGCGCTCGTGCCGGAACTCGAGGATCGAAAGCGCCAACGTGAGGAAGACAACAAAGATGGAGATGACGATGACGGCATATCCGCTGCGATCCGGTTGGAAAGCGTGAATCGCACGAGAGGCAGCGCGCGGCGAGACCTTGACGGCTGATAGCGCGATGTAGTGACTGCCACCGATTGCGGTGCCGATCAGAATGCTCGCAATGGCGCGGCGGACTATCGAAAGTTGGGCCCCCGCTCCTACCAGCCGAATACGGGCCGATAGTGCCGCTGTCGTGGCAGCGATGGCCACAATGACTGCACAGACAAACACCACCTTGGAAAATTCGACGTGCGGCTCGATCCTTAGCGACTGGACTCCCAGAAAGCTGACCACGGAAATCCCCAGGCCTGTCGCAAGCCCGGTCATAGTGATGAGGCGCCGGGTCTGATACGGCCGAGTCGATACCTCGAGAGTCAAACCTGCGATCGCCAACGCGACGAGGAACGACTGGACGGTTATCCACTCGCTATAACCGACCGGAAACGGAAGCGTGTACGCGAGCATGCCGATGAACTGAGACGCCCACAGTCCTGTCGCAAACGCGAATGTGCCGACGGCCAGCCACCGAATCCTTGTGGCGCGGTCCCGCGCCGCCCGGATTCGGCCGCTAATGTCCAGTGCCGTGTAGGACGAGAAGGCCGCAACGACCATCGACATCGCGACGAGGAGGGCATTTTGCGTACCGATCACCATCAGTCCTTATGCGGCATATCGAACCTCTTCCAAAGCGGGATTCATCTGGAAGCCTTCGAACTGCTCGAAGTGCGTTGCGGAGCCACGGATGTACTGCAACATCTTTTCGGCCATTGCCCAGCGCCGGCCGAGACGTTCGGCCGCCAGCGCTGTCTTGCCAGTTCCGCCGAATGTATCGACCACGAGATCGCCGGGTTCCGTCAGGAAGCGGATGAAGAAGTCGGGCACGCGGGTCGGCATCATCGCCCCGTGCAACGGAAGTCCGAGCTCGTTCGCTCGTCGGCGATATGCGCGCGTATCCGCACAGCCGGTACCGATCTCAATGACGTTGGTCGGCAGGCGCCCTTCGGTCAGCGTGCCGTACTGCCCCGGCCGATGAACCTGCGAGCCGTCGCCATAGGTCGCCGAGTGCTGGATACCGCCACTCGTCATCAGCTTGATATGCCGGTCAGTGTGCGGCAGCAACACGCGCCGATTGTTCGATCGGACCTTTTCCGGGTCATTGCAAAACCAGTAGCAGAACTCGTAACCGGTTCGAAGCTGGATCGGATGCTTGCACGCCCACTGCGTCGGGCCCGGTGCCTTCCCCGACTTCCAGATCACGCGATCCATGAGAACAAGACCGAGACGATCTTCGAGCGCGCAGACGAGGCGTTCGAGATACGTGGAACGTGCAGGCTTGCCTTGCACGAACGAGTCGTTCGAAAGGTTGATGACCAGTGAAGCGCCCGCCGCCATATGGAGCATGAGCGGGCCGAGCGCGGAGCAGATGAAGTCGATGTATTCCTGCAGCGTCGCCGGATTCCCGTACGCTCGTGGCTTGGCCAGAAGAAACGGCGGCGACGTGAAAATCAGGTGGATCGGCTCGTCGAGCCCGGTGAACGCGTCCCGGCAATCGCCGAAGATCGCGACACCCAGTTTGGTTGAAAACGCTATGAGACGAACCGCGCGTCCAGCCTCGTCCATCTTGCGACCGGCCGACTCGGTCAGTTGCCAGATCCCGCGCTTGCCTGCTACCCGCTCGATGACTCCCATGCGCTTGAGGTCCTGCTGTCGCCAGCGCAGCACATGTGCGAGCGTCAAATATTCCTTGCCGTCCCGGCCGATTACCCCCTTCTTCTGGAGCTCGCTAGGGTCGATGTTCGCGCGCTCGGCCACCGCCTGATAGAACTCGGCGTTCGTCAGCCGTCCGTTGGGGGCGTCGGCGTAAGCACTCGCGGCGTGAGAGAAGAGGTCCAGTTGCATCGCTTGAAATCACTCGAGGGAAAGACGCACGTGTTGGCGTCGACAACCTCAGCATGCCCGGGTCATGGCGTATTTCTAGGTCTTCCGAATACGGGGCGCGTTACCCCGCAATACGCCGATTGGGCCAGAAATTCCTATCTGGAACCACTTCGAAATAGTGCGTATTCGCCGGCTCTTTCCCTCGTAAAGAGAAGATCCAGCGAAATGGAAATTGGGGTTCGATTGCTTCCAGGCGCGAAGCAATGAGCGTGTCTGCCCCGCGTCAGTTTCGCGTGACGACGCCGGCGGCTGGGTTCTGATTGAGTGCGACGTTCGCCGCAACGAGGATGCGCCGCGCCATGTCAGGATTGACGCGACCCGCACCCAGTTCGGCAATCAACACCTGCATCATGGCCACCATCTGTGCCTCGCTCGGGCGAATCGCGTCGACCGCGCGCAGCACATCTCCGTTGACGTCCAAGACAGGAAGCAGCGTGAGTCGCTGGTACTTGAGCACGTCTGCAGCTCGGTCGCCTGTCGGATCGAGCTTGACGGTCACCTCTCCATCTTCGGCAACGGTGAGCACGGTACCGAGCCGACCGCGCGAAGCGTTCAACGCAGATCGTGGCTTGAAAGTCACGTCCATCCTGACGCGCACGCGGCACCCGGCATCGAGCGTAATGGCCTCGGACAGCAAATCGGGCACCAGCACTCGCTCGATGGTCGCGACCGAGACAGCGTGCTCCGGGGCGCCGCCGCGCTGCATCCGCTTCCGGTTGCTCGAGCTGACCTCTTCGTAGAGATTGAGCAACGCCGCAGTCAGCGCGTCATATGGGCTGACGTGCGAGGGCTGTGCTGCTGCCTCCGCGCGGGACACGCGGGCCCGGGGCTTTTCGCGACCGGTCGGGGCCGGCCCGAACGAGTCGCTGCCCGCTGCGGTGTCCTTGTCGCTCAGTTCAAACAGCACCGTCACCATCCTCCGAAGTCTCCTCGCCGCCCGCATCCGTGTGCTGCACGTCATCCACCTCACCCGACCGGAGAATCGCAGGCTTGCCATGACGGTTTCTTGCGATCGCGTTTTTGAACAGCAGCGCCGCCTCGGACAGCTTAACCGCCGACTGGCTCTCATTGTGCTGCACGACGGCGTCGATGATACGCGACGCGTCGCACAATCCATCGATTCGCGCTCGCATTCGAAGATGAGCCTCCTCCTCGAGCAGTTCGAGGAAGGTACGGAACATCTCGACGTCCTGGTCCTGTACTTCGAGACCTTCGTCTGGCGCAACCGTATCGAGCGTCTTGCGAATCACACGCGTCAGGAAAACGTCACTGTACGAAGCCGCGTCGGTTCCATGCGTCGCGAACTCGCGCGGAGTCCACTCGTGATCGCACACGCGGCAGCGGTGCGTCTTGTGCGGGCCCGGCTCACAACCCGGCGAATCGACGTGCCACGCCATACACGAAGGGCATCGCAGCGACATCACGACCGTGGTCTGCGAACTCTCGCTCTCATCGACGACACGCAGAACGTCGTGCTTCAGCTTGGGCGGTACATTGGCGCGGCGATCACCGACCTCGACCGAGATCCGATATTCATCGACCCGCCGAATCACTCCGCGGGTGCCGGCTTCGACGCCACCGAAATATGCCTTGAACTCGACGCGCACGCCCTTCCGGAACGCATCGTCGCCATGGCCCGGCTTGCTCTCGGGACGGCGCCGCCCTTTCAGATGATTTCTATCGCTCACTGGCTTCTCCCGATTCTTTGCGATTGTTGGCGGTGATCCTGGCCAGCAACCGTTTGTCGTATTCCTTTTGGTCGATGGGCCGCAATCCCATCAGCAAACCAGGGTCTATCGCATCCTTGCAGATGCATAGCATGCACACTTCGTCTCCAGCCTCCTCGTAAGCTGCAGCACCAAACGTGACCGTCCCGCACTTGCAGCACGGCACCAGCCGCACTGTCGAGCAAATAGCATCGAAATCGTCAGCTGTCGCATCACCAAGCCTCACGGACGAGCGGAACACCTTCATCTCGCCAAGGTCGAGTGTGACCGCAACATGGAGCGGCCAACCCAGGGCCGCCCATGTCGGCGTATGCACGCGAGCCGTCAATGTTCGATCCTCTATCTTGAAGACCTTTTTATGCGCCGAGGAGATCGGCTGACGCCGTGTAGCACCCTGCTCTCGGCTACTGTCTGCGGCTGGCCTGACAGGGTGCTGGCGTTCGGGGGCAAACTGAATGTCCATGCGTCGATTCTGAAGCGGCCGTGCGTGAAAACAAGGGCTTCCAGACAGTTTTGGATGCCGCCATCCTCAAAAAAAAACCCGCCGTCCCATACGAAGGGATGGCGGGCGTGACTCGCAAACTGACTTGACTGAACTCGTGAGCCACCACGCGAAAGCGTGGCGCTTCGTCGGCGGTTAGCCGAACAACCAGATTTCGGACTGGCGCCGGCCGATTTCCTTCAACTGCTGGATGAACTCGGACTCCATTTCCGTTTGTGTCTGGATGATGCCCTGCAACTGCGTGAGCAGCTGGGACACGACGCCACCTACGTGCGTACTGACAGGGAGATCAGCGACTTCGGGATCCAGATCCTTCCAGGTCGCCATATCGACACGATCGCGAACCAGCGGCTCGGAGGACGCGCCGCAAGGCCGTGACTGATCACCACTCGAATTCAGTCCGCCGGTATCGGCAAACTCATTCGCAGGACCATCCGATTCCGTATTGGATTCGCCCGAGGCTTCAACCTGGAAACCCTGGGCTTGGAGAGCTTGCTTGTGCCCAGCAACCTCGCCACCGCTCGGATAGTTCCAGCGAAGCTGATGGCGAACACAACTCGCCAGTAGCGATCGCACCGAATCGGGAACCTCTGTCAACTCGGGATTGGATTGCTTGAGCACCACCGCGGCGGCCTGCAGACTTGTTTCGACAACCGAATCGACGCGAGCAGCCTCGACACAAGAGGGAGCCTTGTCGATGCACTCGTTTTGAGGATAGTCACCAACCTTGCCGGTCAGCCAGAGATACATGGCGCCCTCGTCCTCCCCGGACAAAAGCGAATCGCCTGTGGTGACTTCGGGAAAGCCGAGCATGACTTGCTGCCAAAACGCACCAGCCGCCTGTTCTGCAACCGCGCGGAATGCGGCAGTAACGTCCGTTCCGAAGCCGTTCTTCACGTGGGTCATTTTCTTGCTCCTAAGGTGTCGTGGAGCAAGAGCCCATGCTGGGCTGCGAGCCCCACATGGGTTGAATTGAAAGTTACCGGCAAGCGGTAAAGTAGACAGTGTCCTGCGCAGAGGCCACTTAGGCTGGATTCGGTCCAGCTGCCGTTGGATCAGCGGAAACTATAGCACGAGTTTCATTCCTGTCAGGAAGTATGCTGACTGACGCGCTTTTGATCCTTGGGGCGACGCTGAAGGCTCGGATTGGCGAGCCTTCAGCGCCTTTCTCATGCGGCCGAACATCCGGCTCGGCCCGTTCGCTTGGCCTGCTCTTCGAATACCACGCTCGTGCCGATCAGCGCCACGGGTGCGCGTTTTCCCACATGTATTCGAAGTCGGATTCGTAATACGCAGCGACCTGCTGGTTGTGCCAGTCGGCGCGAGCGTTCTCGTGGCTGTACTTCTCGGCGCGCACCGTGTAGTTCAACGAGCCCGTTTCCGCAGTGTCGCGGTCAGCGATGGTGTACTTGTCGTGCATCAACGGTGCGTCGTCGACATAGCGCACCTTCGCGCCGGCCTCCGCCAGCGCACCGGCGATCGACTTCGGATTGTTGAGGTTCTCCTTCGCGTCGACCACAATGCGCACGTTCACACCGCGACGAATCGCGGCGAGCACCGCATTTTCGTAGCGCTTGTTGGTGAATTCGTAGGCGGCGACATCCAGAGTGCGGGTGGAACTGTTGATCACGTCGATCACGACGTCCATTGCACCGCGGTTCGGCGAGAAGCCGAGCTCGACCGTACCCGCCGCCTGGTACATCACGGCGCGATGATGAGGCGCATTGCGCGCCGCCTGGTCCTCGTTCCCGTTATCGTCGCCACTGCGGCCATAGCTGGCCTTGTGGACGCCGCCATGTTCACGCGAATACGGTCTCTTGTATTCGTGGCCATCGTTCGGGCCGAACTTGCTTGCTGCCGACTGCGAAGACGTGTCGGAATGGTGCCAGACGCCAATGTCCTCGAGCGCCGAATCGAGCAGGCCAGCGTGGGCAAACATCGGCGCGGTGGCCACGGCGAGACAGACGAGCACTTTTTTCATGGATAGTCCTTTGGGTTTCCCCCGGTAGATGCGTGAATCGTACTGCCCGACCAATCAGTTTCTAGGGGGCGTGTCGCGCCTCCCTTTTACTTCCTATCAGGAAGCTATTTTCGCATGACACTCACTCCCCTTTGGCTGCTACAGCGATCCGCCCGGGAAAATTCGATGTTTATGCACAACGTCCCCCTCGAAATAAGTGCCTGAAGAGGTGGATTACGATTTCTGCGGCGCTAGAATCAATTCGCGCGGGCATTTCGCCCGACCGCATCCTCAACGACAGGAGAACCCTCCAGAATGGCACCCGCAAAGAAAGTCGCGAAGAAGGCATCCGTGGCAACCAAGGCGGCGAAGCCCGCCGCGAAACCGGCCGGCCCGGTGAAGGAAACCTTCACGAAAGCATCGCTCGCCGCGCACGTCGCACAACAGGCCGGCGTCGAGCCGAAGGTTGCGAAAGCGACACTCGCAGCGCTTGAGGCAACCATCCTCGGCGCCATGCACAAGAAGGGCGCCGGCGAGTTCACGCTGTCCGGCCTGCTGAAGATTACGGTCCAGCAGGTTCCGGCCAAAAAGAAGCGTTTCGGCAAGGATCCGTTCACGGGTGAAGAACGCTGGTTCTCGGCCAAGCCAGCGACCGTGCGGATCAAGGCTCGCGCGCTCAAGAAGCTGAAAGACGCGGCCGCCTGAACGATTTCATTCATCGCTGGAAATCTGCGGGCCAGTGCTCCAAGCCTGGTCCGGCTTTTTTGGGGGCCTACACTTTCAATTTTTGCCCCCGTGAATCCTCCGCCGCACAGGCAAAAAAACCCGCGCGGATGCGCGGGCGAAATCAAACAACTGACAGTCAGACAGCGACCGCCTCGACTTTCTCAACGACCGACAGCCTACCGGTCCCCGAGACTTCCAAGATGAAGCGCGTATTTCTGACCGTCTCCGTGTCGACGAACAAATCCGCCAACAGATCGTTCAGCAAGTCCCTGGGATTCACGTTACGGGCCTGCTTGATCCAACGGCGGTACCGAGCCATGCACTCTTTCCGGTAATCCTGGTCTTCACGGTCATCGGATGAAAAGGCCTGGAATTGTTGGACACCCACTCCCATACTGCCGACGTTCAGTGGCGTAAAGACCGTCACCTTTTCGACCGTACCGTTTCCATCCGACGAGGCCACGGAAATCTCCATGTTGTCGACGATGGTCTCTCCCCAGATCCCGCGAATCGCGATCGAGTCGCAAATCTGGATGTCGAAGTCGTGGGCCTCATAGTCGGACCCCGCGATCGCACCCTCGTTCACGATGTCGTAGGTCACCTGAAGCTCGTCGAACTGCGGGGCGTTCAGAAGCCAATGCCCCTTCGGCAGTTGCCCCACAACAACCAGAGCACCCTGCTGCATGGCGTAGACGCGCTGCACTGCGCTATCGGCATCATCCTCGAGATCGACGAAGCCGCTACCGCGGACTACACGGAATTCCCCGCGATCGAAGGCATCCCGACGGAACGACTTCGGTTCGGGGCTGGAGTATCGGTACTCGTAGATCTCGTGCCACTCTGCAAAGCAAAGCGCCTCGACCAACTTCAGCAGCACCTTCGCCGGCACAACCGGATGATCCCGAACCAAGTCCGGCGCCACGCTGCCCGCTGCGTCCCAGTATGCGTTCACGAAGGCTTCGGCGTCCAACTCGCGTTGCTTTTCCACCAGCATCGAATGTACAAGTGACTCGACATGCTTCCTGATTTCCACGTCCTTGTCGGCCTGATCGATCAGGCAATTTCGATCCGGAAGTTTGGCCTGGAAACGAGTGCTGTCGAGGTGGACAATCGCTGCCGCACTCCGGCCGTAATGCGCCGGGCCAGACACTTGAATGCCCTGGAGATAGACCACGATGCTGGAATTGGACCGGAAGCCAGCGAGATCGCGCACCAGAACTGACCCAATGGGCGTGGGCAAGAACTCGGCAGCGTCGATGGCTTCCGGCCGCGGCAGTTCCTCCCCGTTGAATATCACCGGGATCTCATAGCCCAGTGCGATCGCCTCCAGCGCCGACTTAATGCGCGTCTCATCGAAGGTCAAATTGCTCAACGTCAGTTTCGTCCCAATCGTGACGGTCCCGGGCACGACGGTCAGGTCATGCATGTCGAGCAGCGCTCGCGTATGGGCATCCAGCAGTTGCCCGCACGATTCCACACGGATCTGGCCGCACGCGAACAGCGCACTGGTGAATCCCATGCCGAAAGGGCTTTCGAGGGATCGCGTCTGATTATCCCACCCGCTCTCGGCGATCGTGAAAAGGTTCTGGAAGTCAGCGATCCCGTGGCCGTCGTCGACGACCGTCAGGGTCTTGCCCTCCAACGTCAGTTCCACTTTCGTGGCGCCGGCGCGGCGGCTGTTCTGGATCAGTTCTGCCAGGAACGTTGAGAAGTTCGAGAACGCGAACTTCAGGTTCTTGACGAAGTTTTCCTGGTTGACTGCAACACGTACTTTCGAGGTCATATCTGCTCCGGAAAGGAAATGCGAAGCAGACGACCCTCGCGGATCGAATGCCCCGCGAGGGTAGAACCGATGACCTGCCATCGTTCGATGGGAAGGCGTCGGTCATTGAAACTGCGAGCGAGTCGCAGCAGAAAAAAAGGCTGGTCGGCCCAGCTACCGTACATCTTCCGTTGATTATACAGATCGTGCGGAAAGGTGCGTACGGAGAGATGCCCGTGTTTATGGCAAGGCGTTCGCCCTACCGCGCACTCAAAAAAATGCCCGCCGCATCCTCGCGGATGGGGCGGGCTTCGTTCGATCAGGCAGCTTCGCCGAAGAGGTTCATCTGGGGATCCCAGATATCGTTCTTCTCGTCGTTCAGCAGCGCATCGTGCTCCTTGTCGCTGATCGCGTTGCGGATGAGGTGTTCATCCAGTTCGCGAGGCGTCACGTTCAGCCGCTCTGCCAAGCGGGCGAAGTACTGCCCGCGCTTGGCCATCTCCTGATAGCGTTGAGCCATCCCAGCCGGCAGCTTGAGAATCCCTTCATTCAGCCAGAAGCGGGCCGAATACATTGCAGGGTACACCTGGCTCTCCAGCATGAAACGGGTATCGAACGTACAGGTCACAAACGCGCAAGCCTCTTCCGCGTCAACCTCCATCTGATCGCATTCCTCGAAATACGCGACGCGCTCACCATTGGTGGTCACGGCGTACGCGGAAACACGGTCGGGATGGAGAAAGCGATTCCACTGCTCTGCCAGGTAGTCGCGAAGACCATCCACGGGCGCCTCGGCATCGTACTTCCCCACCCGGTACCATCCGTGAAGCGGGATCGGTACCTTGGGCTTCGTTTCAACGACCGGGACATGATAGCGACGTCCCAGCGTGTACACGTCGTGCCAGACTGAGAGGGCCGGAAAAGCATGTGGCGAGTAGTGATGCATCGACAAGAAGAAGTCGACCGCCACGAGTTGCTGAGGCGTCACGAACTGGAACTGCACCTCGCACAGCTCACGATTGCTTTCCGTATCCTCGATCATGCCTTCGGCAAGATTGGCCTGATGCTGCTCGGCACGTTCCTGCTCCAGCACATCGAGCGTCAGGAGATACTTCAGCAAGCTCACCCGATGCTGGTACGAATACACATCGGGTTGCACCCTCGTATAGCCGGCCGCGCTGATCTTGCGACCGACTAGCTCTCGCTTCGACATGTCCCACTGCGTTGCAAGCAGATAGTTCCGGAATCGATTGAGCCCTGCCAAGTGCGCGTGATCGGGTTCCTGAATCATCGACTCCATCGACTTGTCGCGCTCGCCGGTCACGCAACAAAAGGCGCAGCCGAATCGACTGCCGCACGCCGACTTGTTTCCCCCATCGCCGATCGTCACGCCACAGGTACCTTCGTTACCGGCACGGTAGAGATCGATCATGCGCTGGATCGTGCGAATCGACAGTGGCGAGGCAAACGGAATGAAACGCACATCCGAAAACAGCGACACCATGTCCCACACGTCTGAGAGATCCCAGTCGGCAATGCACGAGAGAGTCAGGTATCCATCCTTATGCCGCGTTGGTTCCAGATGACTTTCCTGACGCTCAGACATCAGCGCCGCTCGAACAGGGCTCTCGGAAAAGCGCGTACCCAACAGCACAATGGTTTCGCGGTATCCGAAACCAGTAGCTTCGCGCTCAAGCAATGCACGAAGGCGACCGAGTGGGACCAATTTCCAATCGGAGGCGCACGCGCGAGCAGTCTTGCTTTCTCCGCTCGCCTTATCCTTCTTTACGCCGTTCTCCGGTGTGCGGATCAGCGTTCCCCGACCGATGTGAGAAACGACGAACTGCGCGCTGAGCGAAGGTTTTGCGACATGAACCTCTACGTCCAGCTCGTGGTCCTCGCAGAACGCACTCATTTCTTCGAGTGCGATGTGAAGGTGGTTGGACAGCGACGGGTTCTCGATCTGCGTATCCGAGGTCGCGACGTAGTGCCGGGCTTGCGGAACGCCGGCCGTCTTCGAACGGCGTACCGCCTCGAGCATCAGAAGCGCAACGCACGTTGAATCCTTGCCCCCGCTATAGCCGCACTGCAAAACGTGTCCTGCTGCGATCTTCTGCATCAGGATCGCGATGACGATTTCCATCTTCGCGAGTATTTCTTCAAACATGGTGTTCTCCGGTTGATGCGAGAGAACACTCCCTTGCGGGAAGTGTGTCCCGCAGGGATAGATGAATGATCGAGGCCGTGAAACTAGTGACCTTCGATGCCTGGTTGCAGCGATCAAAAACCTTCCGCCGCCCCCAGATTCCAGTAGCTACTTGCGAACGACATCGCCGTAGCCTCCACCGCGGAACGCTCGCGACCGAGCGGCTCGCCGGCGGACCGGAAATAGAAGTCCAGCAACTCGCGCAAACGTGCCTTCGTGCGTGCGCCCGACAACGAGAACACGTCGAGAGCGCAACGGATGTACAACGGGAAAGTCGTTTGAGAAACAGTCATGCCAATGCTCCTGAGAGATGCGAGGAGCAATCCCCTCGCGGAGACTGCAACCCGCGTGGGTAAAAACGGTTACTTGTCGATGCCGAACGCGGATGCGCCCTTCTCCCGCATGGGAGGCACGTCGAGGTAACCAAGTGGGGAAAATCTGGCTGCAAGCGGCAACCGGTCAGAACGACCAACGATGACGCCATGATCCGGGCGGATCGGCCATTGGCTAGGTGACGGTCTAGCTACCGGATCAAGGATCAGGTCATAGTGTACCGCAGATTTCCAGCTAGGAAGCAACCGGTATTGTCAAGCTCACGCGCGTCCCGGTTGGGCTTGGGACAGGATTTCGTTCAGCCGTGCCCCATCACCTCGGCGAGCACCTCGGCATCGCTGGCAGCATCCAGCGCGTCGCGTTCGAGCAGCGCCCGGAGCGCGCTCTTCAGCCAGTACGACGTGCTGGGTGAGTCGAGAAGGTGCTGGATTTTCTCGCCAGTATTCATGATGGGCGATGGATTGGATTGAGGGGTGATACCTGGGCGCTATGCAGCGGCGCCCAGGCATCAGACCGACACAAGCCGTGTCGAAACTACTCTGCGTTACTTCGTTGCGCGTATCGCGCGATCATGTGTCGGGCCCGGCCCGGCGTGAAATCACCCGACCACTCCAGGCCGGATTCCCGGACTTTGTCCCGGACGCGTTTCTTGAACGACTCACCGCGCTCCTGGACATGCATCGCGCAATGCTCGTCCTCGACCGCAAGGGCGAAGGCGAGATCGCGGACGGCGCGGTCCAGCAGAAACTTCAGCTTGCGCTGATTGTCGAACCGCTTGCCGATCACCGCCGCAGCCACCGCAGCGATCATCGCCGATGTCAGGGTGAAAAAACCCCCGATGATCGCAGCCTGAACCGCCGCATCTTGCAACTGAACATGCATTTTGCTACTCCTCGTCGAAAAGAGGAGAAGCGCACTCCCGAAGGGAATACGCCCCTCCGGGTAAAAAAACTGACGCCTCGTGCCGACGGCGTCACACTACGGATCGCGGAATCAGGTGCCCTACTGACGGTTGGCGTTGTAGTGCGCTTCACGCATCGCGCGCTGCTCACGCTCCTTCTTTGCCATGTGGCGACCGACTGCGCAACCTGCCATCGCACCGAGAATCGCGTGGTGACCGGCGACGTGGCCAACCACCGCGCCAGCGACCGCGCCCTTCATGCAGCCTTCGGCATGTACGACCGTCATGGGCACGCTCAGAGCGAGCGCGATTGCCAGAGCCTTCCCGAACTTTGCTTGCTTCATCACTTTCCTCTTAAAGAAAAAGTTGCGCACACGGCTTGCGAGCGCGTTCGACTCTACGCATGTCGAGCGCTCCCGCAAGCCCCTGCGTTTCGTGGCTACCAGTCGTACGCCGTCAGTCCATCCACATCGGAGCCGTCGGCGTCGAGCTGAATCCAGCTGAAACTGCGTTCCCGCGCCCATGCCCACAAGGCCTGAAGATCCGCCGGAACCGGGTAGCCCTGGCTCGCGTAATCCTCGACAGCCCCGTCGGATGGGACGGACAGGAAGAAACCGAACTCGTACTCCCCGCAGTAGCACCAGGGGTTGTTGTCACCCTCGGACTGCAGGAGATCGTTCGTTTCGCGCATGATGTGGTTCGTCGCGATTCTCGGGCAGACGTTGAGATCCGAGAATGCAATCTCCGACTGGCCGTGCAGGATTTCCGCTGCGGCTATCGCGCTATTCCTAGCTGGAAGATCGAGATCGCCGGAAGCGCCGGCGTGACCCTGCACCTGATCTTTCGACATGGTGATCAGTGACCGCAGCAGTTCGCGGGAAATCAAAACGGGGGTGGACATGTTCTGCTCCTGGGTAAGGCGGAGCAGACGGCCCGCAGGGCAGAATGCCCCGCGAGGGATAACGCCGAATCGGCGTGAAGAAAGCCATTTCTGGCCTATTAGGCTGAGTGCGGTCAGCTACCGGATCAATGATCGGCTTCGAGTATAGCCGAAATTCCTGACAGGAACTATCAGATCGAAGCCTCAGTCTTCTCTCGTACGCAGTCTGCGAGCATCAGAATCAGCTCTGCATCGCTCGGCGTCCCCCCCGGCCCTTTGCGCAATGTGGGAACCTCCCGCGCATAGACATTGCGCAAAGCGTCAATGCTGACTACCCAGCTCCGCTTCTGGTCGCCTCGCCGCGTGCCCTCGAGCGCCCGCCTGCAGTTCGCTTCGATGCACTCGGCTATCTGGAATGCAGTGAGTACGAGATGCTTACGCTCCTCTTGGCCATCCGATGGAAGAACTTGAGCAAGATGATCAAGCTTTTCGATCGTCAGCGCCTGCGCCCAGAACAACTTGAACAGCACCTCCATGTCCGGATTGGCTCCAGGCGACGGAAAGGTCGAAACCGAATCGAAATCCGCCATCAGCTTTCGCATGGAATCACCGTCCGGCAAGGTCCACCGGCCATTGGCTCGAAGAGTCTCCCGAATCCATTCGAGATTCTCGCTTGTCATCTCGATGGACTGGCGAAGGCTGCGTCGCACCTCTGCGGCATGGTCTAACGCAAGCATGCCCCCGGCATCGTGCTCCAGCCAGTCAGCCACCTTGACACCCGTACTGAGCATGGCCATCAGCCGCGCATGCCCATATATCGCGCTCCCATTGATAGCCTTGAGAATCTGCGCCTGGCTCTGGAACAGACGAAGCGCGATCGTGGTGACATCCATAATTGTCTTTACCGGGCGTTACCCGAAACAGAGATTCGATTGATTCGCCGTGCTACCTGCATCAATTCCCGCTGCGACACGGCGATTGCGCCGTTTGCAATGGCTGTGGCGCGCTGCGGCTCGGTGATATCGTAGTGCGGATGTCTTGCGCCCGCGTGATACCAGCATCGATTTATCCCGACAGCCTGCGCGAACCCATGCAGTTCATCGACCGAATCCGCAGACAGATGAAAGCGCGGCTTCCCCTTCCACACGATTGCCGCATCGTCGACGTACACGGCCATCAGATCTCTCCCTGTCAGGTACCGCGCCGCCATCGACAACTGCGGCCGAAGCCTCCGAGTGTAGAGGGATCAACTCCCCGGAGCCTTCCCGAAACAGGCGCCAAGCGATAGTGCTTTCGCCCAGTACGGATCCGGGCGCACCAATGAAAACGCCCGCCCGACTCCCTAAAGGGAGCCGCGGCGGGCGGGGTACACACAAGCGTAGTTGTCAGCTACCTCGTTAGACCGATGCGATCGATTCTTCGCGGACCGCACGGACACCGATCAGGTTGCCAGACGCGACCTCCAGGGCATACGCCTCGGTGAACGTGCCGTTCGCGTTGAAGCGAACGTGGAACGTCACCTTGTGCAGGTCGGTGTCTTGGCCATCCTCCGGATACTCGAGATACGTGATCTTGGTGAAATCGGCGTCGTCGCCGGTTTCCCATAGATCGTGCCCATGCGCAGAGACACCATCGCCGAAATCGTACTTCTCGAATTCGACTTGGGCGAGCTCGCGCTTTGCTTCACGATAACCCGCAAGGTATTCGACGACGCAGACCGGGTCTCCGGCCGGCGCGCTGGCCGGCAGTCCTGCCTTCGCATCGCGATAGCCATCGGTCGCAAACGTGCTGCGCTGGTTGACGCCGACAGGGACGGCTGGAATCGGCGCGGGGTTGACTTCCGCTGCCTGACCCGTTTCTTCCGGCTGGTCGAACAACTGACCTTCAGGATCGCAGTCGCGCCAGATACCGCCGAATGCATCAGGCAGACACTCATTGCCGCGGATCGGGACGTACCACACATCGTCCAGCGGCGCCGCATCCGTTACTACCTCGCCACCACAGTAGTCGCAGACCACCTTGGCTATATCGGTCATGAAGCCGCTGAACGACTCGTGGCTATCCACCTCGCCCGAATCTCCGGTCAACAGTTTCGTGACAATTTCCGCGAGTTGCTGCGGAGTAACTTGCTTGGACATATTCATGTGCTCCATAGATTTGTCGAAGCACACCCCCGACTGGAGCGTGCCCCGTGAGGGAAAGAAGCCTGCTTACGCGGCTTCCAAGAACGACAAGCGGAACTGATCACCCGCCTGAGGACGCATGCGAGCTTCGGCCGCCTGCATCCAGTTGGTCATCTCGGTCGACCGATGCTCCATCGAGTTAGAGATGCCACTCGCAAAAGCACGACGTCGGGCACCGTAGTCGTACGCCATGCTGTCACAGGAGGCCACGAACGGGTACATCTTCACCCGATCGAGCGCAGCGCCTTTTACCCCAAACAGATGCAACTTCGTCCCCTTTGGCAGACGAGGTTCCAGTCCGTCTAAGATCGCGAAGAGACCATGCTTCTTATGGGAAAGGTCACGTCGACAAACTGAGCCCAGCCCGAGGAGCGCGGGCGGTGCGAGCCAGCTATGCCGCGCCCACACTTCCATCGTCAGGTCGAGACTCGCAGCGTATTCGTCGCTAGTCCAGGGATAGATACCTCCGACGCCGTTCTGCCGGCCCTTCGCTTTGAAGTTCATCATCGCGACGAAGCCGGCCGAATCGAGTGCGACATCCAGATCCTGCAGCGGCGAGTACTGCGGGATGTCGAACTGCCCAGTCTCATGGTTGAAGAACGCGTTGGCGGAAACCATGACCGGATAACCGCTGTTGAATGCGTGGATGGCGAGTTTGCCTCCGCGGTGCGGAATACCAACTCGCATCTGCAATTCGTCCGGCGGCCAGGCGTTGATCTGGTTGTCCGGAACAACGCCCGTGGGACCGAGCAACCGGACAAGATCAAAGTCAATTTTCATGTGGTGCTCCTGATGAAGGGAGCACATCCCATAGGGATACGCGTCCCTATGGGGTGAATGAAAAAGGCATGACGAATCCGTGCACCGACCGGTGCTGAACTCGCAAAACGTGCTGAATAGCCCCGCCGGGGTAACCGGAGAGGAGCCCTGTGCAGGCGTGAAGATGGCACTGACGTGCCTGGCTGGATAACGGACCAAGCTACCGGCTGGAAAGCTGGTGAGAATTATAGCGGAAATTTGACCAAGAAATTCCTGATGGGAAGCACCCTCGATGAGGGCAATCAAGTGCGCGTAACCCGATCAGCCAGCGTCGACCGGATTTCCGCGGACACCCTGCGCGACCATACAAATTCCTTTTCGGAACCCGCCGGTCAGTTGAAGAGTTCTTCCTGCTCAGTCGGCATCGTCGACGGCGGCTGATTGTCCTCGGCGGCGACGGTAGCGGTTACCTTCGCCCTGCCTCCCATCTTCGCGAGGTAGCGCTCGACAAGGCGCATCACGTTGCTCATGTCGTCGTCGACGCGTTCGACGCCAAGATGCGGATCGACAATCTGGCGAGCCTCGCTCGCCTTGATTCCGAGCACGTCCATGATCGGCGGATCGCTGCCTTCCTCTGACACCAGGAAGAAAGCGGTAACCGGATTCTCCTGTCCTTCCCGGTCAAGCCGCCAGATCACCTGTTGGTGGATACCCGGTGACCAGTCGAGCTCGCCGAACACCACAACGGAGCAGCGATGCTGCAGTTCGTCCACGCCGGCGCCGGAGCGCAGGGACATGATCATCACGTCGGTGTCGCCCGACATGAATCGGTCCTTCTCGGCATTCTTCTTCCCCGCTGTCTCGCTACCGGTGTACATCGCCGGGCGGAGGTCCTTCAGCTCCTCCAGCCAGATGTCGTACACGGCTCGATGCCAGCCCATCAGCAGCACCGGCTCTCCGGCCGCTACCATGAGGCGCACAAACTGCGCGACGGATTTCGCCTTGGAAACGCCAGTCGCCTGCCGGACCATCATGTCCAGTTCGCGCGCAGCCTGGCCACGCTCGACGAATGCGCCTGTCGTTGCCCGAATCGCGAGCCGCCTTGCCATTTCCTCGATCGACTCCACCGCTTTCGCGTCGTAGTCGACGTACTCGACGATCCTGGATACCTTGGGCAGTTCCAGACCGACGTCCGACTTGAGGCGACGCAGCATGACATGCTGTTCGCGCAGATACGTGCCGAGCGCCTTCGGATCGGTAATGTGGCCGTTGTTGTCGACCCACTCCCGGCAGAAATCCGCGTACGAGCCGAGCACCGTGTCGTCGATGAACTGCATAACGTTCCACATCTCGACGCCGTAGTTGTAGATTGGCGTAGCCGTCAGGCCGAGATGGTAGAGCGTGTGCTCGTAGAGTACCTTTGCCGCCCCGCCCTTCGCCGTGCCCGTACCCGTGCGCAGGCTCTGCGGTTCATCGATAATCATCGCGCGGAAGTAGTCCGTCGCGAAAATATCGGTCCACCCGAAGATCTGGCTGATCCGGAAAATG
>NZ_JAAGPO010000353.1:0-5288 GCF_017104825.1 Burkholderia sp. Ac-20345
TCCGCGCGCGTGGCGGCTTGCGCTGTTCTTCGGCATCGCAACCGGCGCGTACACGCTCGTGCTCGCGTGGCTGCCGCCTTACTACATGCGGCTCGGCTGGTCGCCGACGGCAGCCGGCAGCCTGCTTGGCGGCGTGACGCTCGCGGAAGTCGTCGCGGGGCTGACGATCTCGGCAACGATCGACCGCCTGCCCGATCGCCGGCCGGCGCTGCATGCGGCGATCGCGTCGCTGTTCGTCGGGTTGCTGGTGATGCTGGCCGCGCCTGAAGCGCTCGCACTGCCGGCCGCGTTGCTGATGGGCGCGGGGATCGGCGCACTGTTTCCGCTGTCGCTGATCGTCACGGTCGACCATGCGGCGACGCCGGCCGATGCCGCATCGCTGACGGGGTTCGTGCAAGGCATCGGCTACCTGATCGCCGGGTTGTTCCCGTTCGCGGCCGGCATCGTGCGCCAGCATCTCGCGGACCTGTCGCCCGCGTGGGTTGCGATGGCCTGCCTGTGTGTCGCGCTGTTCGCGCTGGCGGCAGGGTTTGCGCCGAAGCGGGCGCTGCACGCCGCGCGCGCGTAGCGCGTGTCCCGCGCATGTTGCCCCGCCGCGATCGGATACGGCGGGGTTCGCGATCTGACCGGCCGCGCCCGGCGTGGCGGTGAACCGCGCCGGCGTCAGCCGCCCGTTTCCCGTTCCGCCACGAACCGCCGACAGGCGCGTTCGGACGGGCAGCGCCGCAAATCGCACGCGTCTTCGTCGCACTGCCGGCACACGCGGATCGCGTTCTGCATGTCGTCGGCCAGCGCGCCGACCAGTTGCTCGCAGATCGGCATGAGTTGCGCGCACTGCTCGGGCGTCAACGTGCGCGTGAGGTCCGCGATCGCCGCGCCACGCGCGGCAAGCACCTGCTGCACCGCATCGTGCCCGGCCTCGGTCAGCGTCAGCACGACGGTGCGCTTGTCGTCACCGGGTTCGCGCGCGACGAGCCCTTCCTGCGCCATCCGTTCGGCGAGCCGCACGGCCGACGAATGCACGAGCATCAATTGCCGCGCCAGCGCGTCGATCGTCAGTGCATGCGATTGCGACAGCAGCACCAGCGCATCCACGCTCGATCCGTGCAGCCCCGTGTCACGGGCGATCGTGTCCTCTACCCGGTCGTTCAGCCCGAGCGCGAGTGCGCCCAGCAAATTGTTCAGGCGTTGCTTTTTCACGTAGGCGCTCCTAGCATATGTGTGCGTCACGCATATAATTTAACCCATCGATTCACCGATGTCAGCCGCGGTGCGGCCCGCTCGATCCGGGCGGTCGCACGCCCGCATTCTACGGGTCGACAGGCCGAGTGGAGTCCACGCATGAACGACAACGCGCGCAAGACCGGATGCCTGATCATGGCGACGCTGTGCTGGGGCGTCGCCATTCCGTTCAGCAAGATGGTGCTGCCTGCCCTGTCGCCCGCGTGGCTCATCGTGCTGCAGATCGCTGCCAGCGTCGCGGTACTCGCCTGCCTTGCCGCCGTGCAACGCGTGACGCTGAAAGGCATCGCCCCGGCGCAGGTCGCCGTGGTCGCGCTGATCGGCATGCTCGAACCGTGCGGCGCGTACTACCTCGGGTTCGTCGGCATGCAATCCACGTCCGCGCTGCACACGGCGGTGATCTTCGCGCTCGAACCGCTCGGCATCCTGGCGTTCAACATCGCGCTGTTCCGGTTCAGGGTCGACCGGCGGCTGCTGATTGCGGGCGTCGTCGCGTTGCTGGGTGTCGTCGTCATCACACTCGGCGACCCATCGGCGGACGGGCACGCGTCGCTGCGCGGCGATGCGTTCGTGTTCGCCGGCGTGATGGTGGCCGCGCTGTATGTGTCGTTGTCGACGCAGGCCGTGACGCTTCCGTCCGCGACCGCGATGCTGCTGATCCAGCAGGCCGGTTCGCTGCTCCTGGCGCTCGTGCTGCTCGGCGTCGACACGGGCAGCGGCGGGCCGTACCGGTTGCCGGCGTGGCCGGCCGTGTGGCCCGCGCTGGCGATCGGCGTGCTGCAGTTTACGCTCGCGTTCCTGTTCTATTTTCGCGGCGCACGCGACAACGCATCGTACTGGAGCGTGGTCGTGCTCAACCTGATCCCGGTCGTCGGCATCGCCGCGTCGATCCTGATCCTCGGCGAATCGGCATCGCCGATCTACTTCGTCGGTGGCGCAATCACGATCGGCGCGGCGCTTTACACGCATCTGCGCGAGCGCCGCACCGAACCCGGGCCGGCCCGCGCGTGATCAGCTCGCGCTCGCGTACAGCGTCGAATCCGCGAACCCTTCGGCGTCGAGCACGCGCCCGATCAGGATCAGCGCGGTGCGCTCGATCTGCGTGCCCTGCACCTTGCCGACGATGTCGGCAAGCGTGCCGGTCACGCGCTCTTCGTCCGGCCAGCTCGCGCGATAGATCACCGCGACCGGACAATCGGCGCCGTAATGCGGCAGCACTTCGTCGACGATGCGGGCGAGATGGCGCACACCGAGATGGATCGCGAGCGTCGCTCGGTGCGCGGCGAGCGAGCCGAGCGCTTCGCCTTCGGGCATCGTCGTCTTGCCCGCGAAGCGCGTGAGGATCACCGTCTGCGCGACGCCGGGCAGCGTCAGCTCGACGCCGAGCGTCGCCGCGCACGCGGCCGTGGCCGTCACGCCGGGCACGATTTCGTACGGAATCCCGAGCGCTTTCAACCGGCGGATCTGCTCGCCGATCGCACCGTACAGCGACGGGTCGCCCGAATGCACGCGCGCGACGTCCTGCCCTTTCGCATGCGCGCCGGCGAGCAGCGCGACGATTGCGTCGAGGTCGAGTTCGGCCGTATTGACGACCTGCTCCGCGCGATGGCCGTCGAGCACGGCGGCCGGCACCAGCGAACCCGCATACAGGATCACCGGGCACGTGCGCACGAGGCGCTGGCCCTTCACCGTGATCAGCTCCGGGTCGCCGGGGCCCGCGCCGATGAAATACACCGTCATCGAAAAATCTCCGTCAATTCATGGGATGACCGGCCGCACGGCGTCATGCGCGCGTGGCCGGATCGAGCGCGTCGATGAGCGCCGCGGCCGAATCGAACGCGCGGTCGGCGTCGGGCAGGGGCGGCCGGCGCAGCATCACGACCGGCAGCCTGCGTTCGCGCGCGACGTCGAGCTTGGCTTCGGTGGCCGCGCCACCGCTGTTCTTGCTGACGACGACGTCGATGCCCATCAGCGCGAACAGCGCGCGCTCGCCTTCGAGCGTGAACGGCCCGCGCGCGGCGACGATCTGCGCATGCGCGTTGCCGGGATGCGCGTCGAGGCACCGCACGAGCCAGAACTGGTGCGGCGGGATCGCGTCGAGATGCGCGAGCGGTTCGCGGCCGAGCGTGAACAGCGGCCGCTTGAACGGCGCAAGTGCGGCCTCGATGCCGGCCCAGTCGTCGACCATGCGCCAGTCGTCGCCGGGTTGCGGCGCCCACGGTGCGCGGCGCAGCGCCCACAGCGGTACGCCCGCTTCACGCGCCGCGGCTGCGGCATTCGCGCTGATCTGCGCGGCATACGGATGCGTCGCATCGATCACGAGGCCGATGCCGGCACTGCGCAGATACGCGGCCAGCCCGGCCGCGCCACCGAAGCCGCCGACGCGCACGTCGCAGCGCAAGTCGTCGGGTATCTTGCCGAGGCCGGCCAGGCTGTAGACGTGATGCGACCCAAGCGCGCGCGCGATTTTCAATGCGTCGCCGGTGCCGCCGAGCAGCAGGATGCGCGTGCTCATCGCGCCTGCCCGACGAAGCGGCCCTGCCGGTCGATCGCGAACATCTCGACGGCGACCGACGGCGGCACGATGTCGCGCGCGACGCGCAGCGCGTTTGCACAGACCAGATCGCCGAGTGGCACACCGTCGGCGTGCGCGAGCTTCAGTGCTTCCTGGCTCGTGTTCGCGGCGCGCATCGCGGCCTGCAGCGTATCGCTTGCGCCGCCCTCGGCCGCCCACTGCGCAAGCAGCGGCAGGTCGATGCTCGAATGGCGGCTGTGCAGGTCGAGATGGCCGGCCGCGAGCTTGCTGAGCTTGCCGAAGCCGCCGCACATCGACAGCCGCGCGACCGGCGCGCGCCGCAGGTGCTTGAGCACCGCGCCCGCGAAATCGCCCATCTCGATCAGCGCCATGTCCGGCAGGCCGTAATGCGCGCGCATCGCATCCTCGCTTGCGTTGCCCGTGCACGCGGCGATGTGCGCGATGCCGTTCGCCCGCGCGACGTCGATGCCCTGGTGGATCGACGCGATATAGGCCGAGCACGAGAACGGCCGCACGATGCCGGTCGTGCCGAGGATCGACAGCCCGCCGACGATGCCGAGGCGTGGGTTCATCGTCTTCAGCGCGAGCGCTTCACCGCCTTCGACGCCGATCGTCACGTCGAAGCCACCCGCATAACCCTGCTCGGCCGCCAGCGCTTCCAGGTGCGTCGTCATCATCTGGCGCGGCACCGGGTTGATCGCCGGTTCGCCGACCGGCAGCGTCAGCCCCGCGCGCGTGACCGTGCCGACGCCCGGCCCCGCATGAAAACGCACGCCGGGCGCCGCCGCGAGCGCGACGCGCGCGAAGATCAGCGCGCCGTGTGTCACGTCCGGATCGTCGCCGGCATCCTTGATCGTGCCGGCTTCCGCGCCGTCGGCCGTGGTACGGCAGAACTCGAGCCGCATCATCACGCGCTGCCCCTTCGGCAGCACGATCTCGACCGCGTCGTCCGCCTGGCCCGCGAGCAGCAGCCGCGCGGCGGCGAGCGACGTCGCGGTCGCGCAACTGCCGGTCGTGTAGCCGAAACGTAGCGGCGCGGGCTGTTCGGGGGTCTCGTCGCGCATCACGCGTTCGTTGTGTTGGTCGTGGCCGACGATGCGATCGTGTCGGCCGCGTCGGGCTTGCGCACGTCGTACAGCGTGACCGGCAACGGCTGCCGCCACGTATCGAAACGGCCGAGCGGTTCGGCGTGCGCGAGCGACACGCGCGTGAGCGTGCCGCCATGCGCATCCCGCCACGCGGCGAGCGCCATCTCGCCCTGCCGCGTCAACCCGTTCCCGACCCGCCTGCCGCCGGCCTTTCGCGTCGGATCCGGGTAGCCGAAGCGTAGCGGCGCGGGCTGTTCGGGGGTCTCGTCGCGCATCACGCGTTCGTTGTGTTGGGCGTGGCCGACGATGCGATCGTGTCGGCCGCGTCGGGCTTGCGCACGTCGTACAGCGTGACCGGCAACGGCTGCCGCCACGTATCGAAACGGCCGAGCGGTTCGGCGTGCGCGAGCGACACGCGCGTG
>NZ_JAAGPO010000354.1:0-5283 GCF_017104825.1 Burkholderia sp. Ac-20345
TCACTGCCCGCGCGCCGCCCGTCGCCCGCCGTGCGGCGGCAACGGCGCGCCGCGTGGCTCTTTCTCGCGCCGGCCTGCGCCATGGTTGCCGTCTATGTGATCTGGCCGATCCTGTCGACGCTGTGGCTGAGCCTGTACAACTGGGACGGGATGACCGAGCGTACCTTCGTCGGTGTCGCGAACTACGTCGAACTGCTGCATGCGTCGACGTTCTACACCGCGCTGCGCAACAACGTGATCTGGCTCGTGCTGTTCATGCTCGCGCCACCGCTCGGTCTCGCGCTGGCGTTGTACCTGAACCAGGCAGTCGGCGGCATCCGGCTCGTGAAGTCGCTGTTCTTCGCGCCGTTCGTGCTGTCCGGCGTGGTCGTCGGCCTGATCTTCTCGTGGTTCTACGATCCGACGTTCGGGCTGCTCGCGCTGATCGCCGGACACGGCATCCCGGTGCTCGGCGATGCGCGCTACGCGACGCTCGGCATCGTGTTTGCCGCGCTGTGGCCGCAAACCGCGTACTGCATGATCCTGTACCTCACCGGCCTCACGTCGCTCAACCCGGAACAGATCGAAGCCGCGCGGATGGAGGGCGCGCGCGGATTCGCGCTGCTGTGGCATGTGGTGCTGCCGCAACTGCGGCCGACCACCTTCATGGCGATCGTCGTCACGGTGATCGGCGCGCTGCGCAGCTTCGACCTGATCTCGGTGATGACGAGCGGCGGTCCGTTCGAGAGCTCGACCGTGCTCGCGTATTACATGTACGACCAGGCGATCAAGTACTACCGGCTCGGCTATTCCGCGTCGATTGCGGTCGTGCTGTTCGCGATCATGCTCGTCTACATCGTGTTCCAGTTGCGCCGCCTGCTGCGCAACGAGCAATAACCTGACCGGTGGCCATCATGTTTCCGACTCCCGTTGCTCAATGGAAGCCTGTCTCGCGCAGGCTGTACAAGCTGTCGCTGCCCGTTGCGCTGCTGATCTGGCTGCTGCCGATGATCGCGGTGTTCGTCACGTCGGTGCGCTCGACCGAGGAACTGGTCGAAGGCCACTACTGGGGCTGGCCACGGCACTTCTCGATGATCGAGAACTATCGCGACGCGCTGACGACGTCGCCGATGCTGCATTACTTCTGGAACAGCGTGCAGATCACGGTGCCTTCTGTGATCGGGTCGATTGCGCTGGCGGCGATGGCGGGGTTTGCGCTGGCGACTTACAAGTTTCGCGGGAGTACCGCGCTGTTCGGGACGTTCGTTGCCGGTAACTTCGTGCCGGTGCAGGTGTTGATGATTCCGGTGCGGGACTTGTCGCTCAGGCTCGGGGTGTTCAATACCGTCGAGGCGTTGATTCTTTTTCATGTCGCGTTTCAGACGGGGTTCTGCACGCTGTTTCTGCGCAACTTCATCAAGCAGCTGCCGTTCGAGCTGATCGAGGCGGCGCGGATCGAGGGCGCGGGGGAATGGACGGTGTTCTGGCGGATCGTGCTGCCGTTGATCCGGCCCGCGTTGGCTGCGTTGGCGATTCTCGTTTTTACGTTCGTGTGGAATGACTACTTCTGGGCGCTGTGTCTCACGCAAGGCGATGAAGCCGCGCCGATCACGGCAGGCGTCGCCGCGTTGAAGGGGCAATGGACGACGTCGTGGAATCTCGTGTCGGCCGGGTCGATTCTGGCGGCATTGCCGTCCGTCGCGATGTTCTTCGCGATGCAGAAGCATTTCGTGGCGGGGCTGACGTTTGGTGCGACCAAAGGCTGAACACGCGCAGCCCCGCGTATTCGTATCTCCCCCTCCGCATCGTGAGGTTGCCCGCTTCGGCGGGCTTTTTTTGTTGCCGATGCCGCGGCGGCGGCGCGCGATCGTCTACAAAAAACCGCGGCAAGCCTCGTGGGCACACGGCAGTCTCATGACGATCGCCGACAGTCGTTCAATGATCAGTAGTCCCACAGAACCGGCACAAAGCGAAACCCGTCACCGTTCTTTGCGATATGACCGATGGACGGAAACGCGACGTGCGCTGCAGCCAGTAGTGCACCGGTTTCGGCGGCTTCATTGAACAGCGCGAAACGCACGGCGGCAGCCGCTTCAGGATCGTGCTCGAAGCCATTTTGCCACTCGGGATGATCGAAGTTGACTTCGAAAATCGCATCGCCTGCGAACGTGAGCTTCTCGCCGTTCGATGCGACGTCCACGACGCAATGCCCTGGTGTGTGTCCACCCGTCACGCGCGCCGACACACCTGCCGCGACTTCGACGGTCTGGTCGAATTGCACGATATTTTCGCCGTAGAGTGCCACGAACTTGGCGGCAGCCTTGCGGAGTGCCGGCGGCACCGTTTCCGGCATCACCGTCTTGCTGAAGTCCGGATTTTTCCAGAACGCCACTTCCGCGGCCGACACGTGAACGCGCACGTCCGGGCGCAGCCTGGCCTTGACGCCGTCGACGTTCAGCCCGCCGACATGATCCATGTGCATATGGGTAATCACGATATCGGTGATCGCGGACAAGTCGATGCCGGCCGATTCCAGCCGCATCACCGACTTCCCGGCGCGCGAGAAGTATTCGAAGCCGTCGCCCACGCCGGAGTCGATCAGGATCAGGCGTTCGCCGCTGCGCACGAGCGCGATGTTCAGCGCCCAGTCGAACATGTCGCGTTGCAGGAAGCGGCCGTCGAACCATGCGTTTCGGTCCGCCTCGCTCACGTTGGTGGACATGGTGGTGGTCGGCAGCGGCAGCACGCCGTCGCTGATCAGCACGACGTCGACGTTACCCACGCGAACGGCGTAGCGGGACGGCACGAGTTCGCCCGAACCTTCCTTGCCAAGGTCGGCGGTAACCGGCTGAACATTGCGGGTGGTTTCGCTCATCTTCCATAGTCCTCGTCATCAAGTGGGGGAAGCCGCGTTGCAGGGTGCAGTTCAAGTGCACGACTGCGCACTTCGCGCGCTTCGTTTGGCTCGCCTTTCAACTGGCTTGAGACGGATTGTAGTCAGGGGGACGAATGCCGGAAGCACCGGGAGGGCACACATCATGTTGTCCTTGCGACAACAATCGACAACGGGCAGTCAATGAGAAGCAATGCGAGTGGCGGGCTTGTCGACCAGCAGTTCGATGACCGCTCCGCTTCATATCTGAAGGCCGTTTCATAACGGCAGCCCGGCTGCGCCGGAGGGTGTTTCAGCGAATCGGGAAGCGAGCGTAGCGAAGCACGGTGAAGGTCGGCACGGCGCCTGGGACGAACACGGAGGCGCCGAAGGTGATGCAGTCGGACGTGCATGCGCGCATCCGTTCGCTTGCCGCTTGCGAGTTAGGGTCCCCTTGCGAAACGCGAAGTTGCGTGCCGCCCTTCGGCCGCATTCCACTATTCCGCACCGCCGCTACCCGGCCATCGCCGAGGCGCCTTCCCGCACCGCCGCTACTCCACGCTCCCCGCCCCGTTGTTCCTCAACCGCACATCCACCGCCCCGATATTTTTCTCATGCGCAACCAGCATCAACGACAGCGCGTGATGAATACCCGGCTCCGCGAGCGTCGGCAGCAGCGTCTGCAGTTTGCGCACGACCCAGCGCTGGCCGCGGTTCAGGAACGCCATCCGCTCGGCCAGATCGCCGATCGCCATCGCCTTCTCGTAGAACGCGCCGGTTGCGCGTGTCGGGACGGCATCGAGCGACCGGATCGCCTCGACGAGCACGCTGCACCAATGCGCCTCGTCCTGGCGGATATGGGCGATCAGCCGATGCAGTTCCGGATCGCCTGTCACCTCGGCCGCCGTCTCGGACGCCACGCGCGCACCCGCACGCTCGGCCTCCAGCAGTTCGTCGAGCGCCGCCAGCAGCGCGGTGCGGCTGTCATGCGGAATCGGGTCGGTGCGGGCGTCCGGCCCGTCGTCACGCGTCGGAATCGACATGCAGCGTCCTCCTGTCAGGATCAGGATCGGTGGCGTATCACGCTCGACGGTACACAACGCGTGTTGCACGAATGTGCCGCGGCCATGACGGGATCGCCCATCCAATACATCACATTGTGACATATTGAATCGTGGTGTCGCGTCGGTAGCGAGCCACGCTTGATCTGTGTCATCACGCGAGCGTGCCTGCGCCTGCTCACGTCCACCCCTCAAGCCGCAACGTCGAACGCACCAACCGCTGCTCCTCCTGCTCGATCTCCCGCAGATACTCGACGCATTGGCGAATATGCTCGCTCGCCGCCTTGCGCGCCTGATCCGGCAACCGCCCGGTCACCGCGTTATAAAGCCGCGCATGCTGCCGATCGATCTGCTTCTTCAACGGCTCGCGGTGATAGAGATTGTTCACCGATGCAAACACCGAACTCAGCAGCAGATCCGTCAACGACTGCAGTGTATTCACAAGCACCGGGTTATGCGACGCCTCACAGATCGCAAGATGAAACGCATGATCGAGCTTCGCGCGTGCAGCCGGGTCGAGATCCTGCGCATCGGCCGCGGTCATCTCCTCATAGCGACGCTTGATCAGGATGAAATCGGCCGGCGTACCGCGCAGCGCCGCGAGCCGTGCGGCCTCCGTCTCGAGCATCCCGCGCACCTCGAACAGGTCGTACAGCGTGCGCGGTTGCGAGCCGAGCAGATGCATCATCGGCGTGATCTCGCGTTGCGGGGTCAGGCTCGCAACGAACGAGCCCTTGCCGTGCGTGGTGTCGATGATGCCGCGCGCACGCAGCAGTTTCATCCCTTCACGCACGGCCGTGCGCGACACGCCGAGCTTCTCGGTCAGCCGCCGTTCGGACGGTAGCGCCTGCCCGGCCTTCAGCACGCCATCGACGATCAGCTTCTCGATGCGCTCGGCAACGACGTCGGCCACGTTCCGCGCCGGGCCTGCTCGATCCTGCATTTCCATACTGGTATGACCACTTCGGAAGGATATCGGTAATTTTCCCACAAAGCCTTGTAGTCATTCAGTTTTATGGCAATCGAGACAGCCGCCTTCTGGCCATCCTGTAAAAACTGGTATGACCACATTCGACACGTCTGGACACGCGCGCGCTACCCGCCAAGAATCCATCCCTTCCGGCGTGCCGCGCTTCGCGCAGCCGCCTGCATGGTGGAGACAACCCCGATGAGTTTCACCTACGACGAACGGATCGACGGCCCGCTGGCGACCGTCGGCCGCGACACACTCGTCGCCGCATTGCTCGCGGCGGCGCCCGGCCTCGACGTGCTGCACGAACGCGAGGCGCTCAAGCCGTTCGAATGTGACGGCCTCGCCGCGTACCGCACGGTGCCGCTCGCGGTCGTGCTGCCCGACACGGTCGAGCAGGT
>NZ_JAAGPO010000355.1:0-5238 GCF_017104825.1 Burkholderia sp. Ac-20345
TGGTTATGTGGTCTTTTTGTCGTGCGACGCCCACCTACGACGTGGACACGATAGTTCCCACTCTTTCCCGACACGACGCTCTTCCGGTCTAGGAGTTCGACGGCGCGGCGCGCACGCGCGCATTCAGCCTGCTCGGCACGACCTTCGGCATCGGGCTCGCGTTCGGGCCCGTGCTCGCCGGCGTGCTGATCGGGCATTACGGCTGGCGTGCGATCTTCGTGACCAGCGCGGTGGCTGGCGGGCTGTCGCTCGTCTTCGGGCTGCCGCGCATGCACGAGTCGCGCGACCCCCGCGCGACGGGGCTCGACTGGCCCGGCACGGCCGCGTTCACCACCGCGCTGACGCTGTTCACGTTCGGCGTGATCGAGGCGCCCGCGCGCGGCTGGACGAGCCCGCTGGTGATCGCACTGCTGGCGGGCGCGGCGCTCGGCGCCTGTGCGTTCGTCGCGATCGAGACGCGCGTTGCCCGGCCGATGCTCGACCTGTCGCTGTTCCGGATCGCGCGCTTCGTCGGCGTGCAGGTGCTGCCGGTGTCGACCTGCTGCTGCTACATCGTGTTGCTCGTCGTGCTGCCGCTGCGCTTCATCGGCATCGACGGCTTCAGCGAGATCGTCGCCGGCTGGCTGATGCTCGCGATTTCCGCGCCGATGCTGGTCGTGCCGCTCGTCGCGGCGACGCTCACGCGCTGGCTGTCGGCCGGTGTGATCTCGGGGCTCGGGCTCCTGATCGCGGCAGCCGGGCTCGTGTGGCTGGGCATCGCGCTGCACGGCGGCGCGGGGGCCGCGGCGATCGCGCCGATGCTCATGATCGGCGTCGGGGCCGGCATGCCGTGGGGGCTGATGGACGGACTGTCGGTGAGCGTCGTGCCGAAGGAGCGCGCGGGGATGGCGACGGGGATCTTCAGCACGACGCGCGTGGCCGGCGAGGGGATCGCGCTCGCGATCGTCGGCGCGGTGCTGGCCGGGCTCGCGCGGACGGGGCTGACGCAGGCGGCTGGTGCCGCCGGCACGCCCGACGCGACGCTGCGTGCAGCCGCGCGGCTCGCAACCGGCGATCTCGCGGGTGCGGCGGCCGCGCTGCCGGGTATCGGGCATGCGGCGCTGCTCGCGAGTTACACGCATGCGTTCGATCGGTTGCTGATCGGGCTGGCGGTCGTTACGGTGCTGTGTGCGGTGGTGGTGTTCGCGTTTCTCGGTGGGCGGCGGGTGGCTGCCGAAGCGGGTAAAGACACCGGCGGGCACACTCATGCCGACGTACGGGTGCGCAGCCGGATCGAAGCGGCTTGTGCGGAGACGCACGGGCGTTGAGCGTCGAGTTATCGCGTCTGGGCGCTTCGGTCACGGTGGCCGGAGCGCCTTCCTGTTGCGTCGTCGCTGCATTCGCACGCTGACGATCCGTCACGCGCATCACGCCAGCACCAGCGGCGGCAGCGCCGCATCCGCCCGTGCCTGCGCCTGTTCCACTTCAACCACCACATAGCGTCGCGCATCGGGCCACTGATGCGCACGGCTTGCCGCATCGTCGTCGATCGTTGCACGGCCCTGCACGAGCCAGGTCGTCTGGCGCACGAAGTCGACGAACAGCAGCGCGATGGCCGGATTCACGAGCAGGTTGCCGATCGTGTTGAACAGGTTGTTGCCCGCGAAGTCGGGCAGCACGAGCGTGCGGCGGTCGGGCATGTCGACGAGCGGCTCGAACGAGCCGTCCGCGCGTGGCTGGCGGCCGCGGTACGAGCAGTCGCTGTTGCCGGTGGCGTCGGCGGTCGCGACGATCAGGAACGCCTGCTCGCGGATGAACGCGATGGCGTCGTCGGTCAGGGGGCCGCAGTCGTTCATGTTGTGGTCCGGCGCACGCGCCGTTGCGTGGGAATGCGCATTGCGCACGCAAGCGACATGCCACGCATCGCGGCCGGCGTCCGCATGCAGGCGCATCAGCGCACTGTGGAAATTTCGAACAGCTGCCCGGCACGCTGCGCAACCACGCTGTTCAGAATCGGCACACCCGCCATGCTGCATCGGTGAACACGGCACGGCGCGTGCTCGGGCCGGCCGTGGTCGCCGCGCTTCCGTCCTGTTTGGCACGCATGTTGCGTAAACGAGGGCAGCGCAATTCCAACCGGCGCTGTACTCACACAAGCACGATGAACAGGAGACATGTATGAACCCGTTTGACCTGAAGCAACTGGGCCTCGACGTCGAATACCCGTACCGTCAGCAATACGACAACTACATCGGCGGCAAGTGGGTTCCGCCGGTGAAAGGTGAGTACTTCGAGAACGTGTCGCCGATCAACGGCCAGCCGTTCTGCCGCGTGCCGCGCTCGGGCGCCGACGACATCGAGCTGGCGCTCGACGCCGCGCATGCCGCGCGCCGCAAGTGGGGCAAGACGTCGGTAGCCGAGCGTGCGAACCTGCTGCTCGCCGCCGCCGACCGGATGGAAAAGAACCTGAAGCTGCTGGCCGTGGCCGAGACGATCGACAACGGCAAGCCGCTGCGCGAGACGATGGCGGCCGACCTGCCGCTCGCGGTCGACCACTTCCGCTACTTCGCGGGCTGCATTCGCGCGCAGGAAGGCGGCATCTCCGAAATCGACGACAACACCGTCGCGTATCACTTCCACGAGCCGCTCGGCGTCGTCGGCCAGATCATCCCGTGGAACTTCCCGCTGCTGATGGCCGCATGGAAGCTCGCGCCGGCGCTCGCGGCCGGCTGCTGCGTGGTGATGAAGCCGGCCGAGCAGACGCCCGCGTCGGTGCTGGTGCTGATGGAGCTGATCGGCGACCTGTTCCCGGCCGGCACGATCAACATCGTGAACGGCTTCGGCAAGGAAGCGGGCGAAGCGCTCGCGACCAGCAAGCGCATCGCGAAGATCGCGTTCACGGGCTCGACGCCGGTCGGCAAGCACATCCTGCGCGCCGCGGCCGACAGCCTGATCCCGTCGACAGTCGAACTGGGCGGCAAGAGCCCGAACATCTTCTTCGCCGACGTGCTCGACCAGGACGACGCGTTCCTCGACAAGGCGCTCGAAGGGCTCGCGATGTTCGCGCTGAACCAGGGCGAAGTGTGCACGTGCCCGTCGCGGATCCTGATCCAGGAATCGATCTACGAGAAGTTCATCGAGAAGGCCGTCGCACGCGTCGAGCGCATCAAGGCCGGCCACCCGCTCGACCTGCAGACGATGATCGGCGCGCAGGCATCGCAGCAGCAGCTCGACAAGATCCTGTCGTACATCGACATCGGCCGCGGCGAAGGCGCGCAATGCCTGACGGGCGGCGAGCGCACGGCACCGGCGGCGGAACTCGGCACGGGCTACTACGTGAAGCCGACGATGCTGCTCGGCAACAACAAGATGCGCGTGTTCCAGGAAGAGATCTTCGGGCCGGTCGCGTCGGTGATGACGTTCAAGGACGAGCAGGACGCGATCGAACTCGCGAACGATACGTTCTACGGGCTCGGCGCGGGCGTGTGGACGCGCAACGGCACGCGTGCGTACCGGATGGGCCGCGAGGTCGAAGCCGGCCGCGTGTGGACCAACTGCTACCACCTGTATCCCGCGCACGCGGCGTTCGGCGGCTACAAGCAGTCGGGGATCGGCCGCGAGACGCACAAGATGGCGCTGTCGAACTATCAGCAGACGAAGTGCCTGCTGGTGAGCTACCAGGCCGAGGCGCTCGGGTTCTTCTGATCGCCGCAGCGGTGGCGAAGCGCCGGGGGCGGCCGGCAGTGCAGCGCAGGCCGGCCGTCCCCGGTTGCCGGTGATGACGGGCGTGGTGCGTCGCGTGGATGCGATGCGCCGACGCCGGTCGTCCGGCACTTCGCCATTTTCGACTTCGACATTCGACACCCGGCGCGGGCCGCGCATCGCCGCATCCCGCGCCGGACACGATACCGGCAGCCGCAATCTCGCGGCGGCACGGTGCGCCGATGCGTGCGACAGAAACCAGCATGGCAGAACCGCCCCGATCCTTTCCGCGCCACCCCGTGTTTCACGCGGGCGAACTCGACGCGCAGCACCGCTTCGGCGTGGCCGACGAAGCCGAGCAGATGAGCGACGTGGTGACGACGCGCGTGAGCATCGGCGTGCGGCAGTTCGTCGAGTCGCAGCCGTTCATGTTCGTCGGCATCGCATCCGGGTCGCATCCATCCGTGACCTGCGACATCGTGCAGAGCATGCGGGACGCGAACGGCGATCTGCTGCCGGTCGTCCGCGTGATCGACACGAAGACGCTGCGGTTCGCGTTGCCCGCTTCCGGCGACGGTGGCCGGATCGACGCGGCGGCGTGCGATGGCAGCGGCGTCGGGTTGCTGTTCGTCGATTTCGTGCGCGGTATCCGCTACCGGATCAACGGTCGCGCGACGCTGCGTGCCGATCTGCCGGACGCGGACGCCGCGCCCTGGCCGGCGGGCAGGGCGATCGTCGAGCTGGCGGTCGCGCAGGCGTACGGCAACTGCGGCACGCGGGTCGTGCGGCTGAGGCCGGCCGGGTAGCCGGCAAAGGCGGGGCATCGAGCATGCGCGGTCGTCGCGCGGATCGCACCGGCGGCGTGCGCGGCGCGCCGCGTTCGGGTGCGCCCGGATGGCGCGTACCGGCCGGGCAGCGTGGAATGACGGGCTGTTCGCCGGACCGCGCGGTTCGGCACGGGACTTGCGTGACAGGCGCGGTTCCGGGCAGGTGAGGGAGGACACGATGGACCAACACGTGGCGTACAGCGAAGAACCGACGGCCGAAGACACGCGGCGCAACGCGCAGGGTGACGATGCGCTGGCCGGGCAGGCGGTCGTCAGCGTCGCACATGACGCCGACGAGCAGGCGCGCAACCTGATCGGCTGGCGGCAGACCTACGACCAGCTGGCGGCTGGCCGCTTCGTCGGCACGCTGACCGAGCTGCCGCTCGACACGATGAAGCTGTTTCGCGAATCGACGAGCCACCTGCTGCGCCAGGCGTGCGAGGTGCGCGGCGATGCGTACTGGTTCGGCATCCCGCTCGTGAGTGACGGCACGGCGCGCGTCGATGCGTGCCGCATCGGGCCCGGTGCCCTCGCGTTCCGGCCCGGCAACGTCGAATTCGAGCTGGTGACGCCCGCGCAGTTCTCGATCTACGGCGTCGTCGTGCGCGGCGACGTGCTGCGCCGCTATGCGGAGGAGGTCGAGCGCTGCGCGCTCGACGAGCGGCTGTTCACGCAACGCGTGATGCAGGTCGGCGATGCGCGGCTCGCGCGCCTGTGTGCGCTGCTCGGC
>NZ_JAAGPO010000356.1:0-5194 GCF_017104825.1 Burkholderia sp. Ac-20345
TAGGCGCGCCAGCGGCCGTAGGCGGTTGCCGCGGTGTCGCCGATCGCGACGGCCGGAAGCTGGAGGCGCGCGCAGCGCCGCAGCAGGCACGCGGTGTCGGCGGCGTCCGGCATGCCGCGTACGATCGGCAGCAACTCCAGTTCGTCGTCGTATTCGGCGCGCAGTGCGCGCAGCCATCGTCCGGCGAAGAGCGGCAGGCATCCCGCCGACGCGATGCCGCACAGCACGAGCAGGCGATCGTCGCGACCGTCGCGAATCGCGAGCAGCCGGGCGGCGACGCGGGACGAAGCGGGTGCCGTCGTCATTGCGCGGCCGTGCCGTCGGCGTGTGCGCCCGTACCGCTCGCGGCACGCGGATACGCGCCGAGGACGCGCAGTTCGGCGGCGGCGAGCGCGACTTCGTCGAGCGCCGCGCGCACGTTCGGATCGAGCGGGTGCCCGCCGAAATCGATGCAGTACCGATACGCATGGCCGGCCCCCCGTGCCGGACGCACATCGACCCACAGCAGCGGTGCGCGGTGGTGGGCGAGCGCATCGAATATGCGCGCGAGCGCGTCGGGCGCATCGGTCGGCCGCAGCACGATGCTCGTGCGGTCGTGGCCGGTCGGGGCGGGCGTCTGCCCGCCGACGATCACGAAGCGCGTGCGGTTGTCCGGATGATCCTGGATCGCCCGGGATACGATTCGCAGTCCGTAAAGCGCGGCCGCCGGTTCGCCGGCGATCGCCGCGCAGTCGTACAGGTGCGAGGCCTCGCGCGCGGCCACCGCGTTGCTGGAAACGGGGATGCGGCGCAGGCCTGGCGCATGCGTGTCGAGCCACACGCGGCATTGTGCGAGTGCCTGCGGATGGCCGACCACGCTGTCGACGCCGGCGAGCGATCCGCTGGCGCTCAGCAGGCAGTGCGCGACCGGCAGTTCGATCTCGCCCGTGACGGGTGCCGCTTGCGCGATCAGCAGGTCGAGCGTGCGGGTCACGCTGCCTTCGGAAGAATTCTCGACCGGCACGACCGCGCATTCCGCGTCGCCGTGCGCGAGCGCTTCGAACACCGCGTCGATCGTCTCGTGTGCCTGCCCGCGGGCGAACTCGCCGAAGTGCCGCAGCATCGCGGCTTCGGTGTAGGTGCCCGACGGGCCGAGGAACGCGACGGACGGCAGCGATTGCGCGTCACGGCTCGCGCGGAACAGCGTTTGCCAGATGGCCTTCAGGTCACGGTCGCGCAGCCCCCACGGCGCGCGCGTGCACAGCTCGGCGACGATCGACGCTTCGCGGGCGGGCTGCTGCACCGCGAGCCCCGCGTGCCGCTTGAGATGACCGATCTCGGTTGCGTGCGCGATGCGCTGGCCGATCAGCGCGAGAAGCTCGTCGTCGATCACGTCGATCTGTGCGCGGCGGCGCGCGATCGCATCGTCGACGGACGACGGGGCGGCAAGTTCGGACGGCGTCATGGCGTTTCGATCCGTGAAGTCGAGGAAACGGCCGGCCGGTGTGCGGCGACGTGCCCGGCTACCACCGGCTGCATGCGCGCGACGGCGCGCTCGTATTCGGCTTCGAGCCGCTCGACGATCTCGGCGACGCTGAGTACCGCGTCCATCGCGCCGACGCCCTGGCCGGCCCCCCAGATGTCACGCCACTGCTTCGCGCCGCCTTCCGGCGAGAAATCGAGCTGCGCGCCGTCGACCCGCGCGAGCCTGCGCGCGTCGAGCCCGGCCGCCTCGATGCTCTGGCGCAGGTAGTTGCCGTGGACGCCGGTGAACGCGTCGGTATAGATGATGTCGGCAGCGCTGGCTTCGACGATCGTGTCCTTGTATCGCTGCACCACGTTTGCTTCGTGCGATGCCAGGAAGCGCGTGCCGATGTACGCGAAGTCGGCGCCGAGCGCGCGCGCGGCGGCGATCGCGTCGCCTGTCGCGATCGCGCCGGACAGTGCGATGAAGCCGTCGTAGAAGCGCCGCACTTCCGTGACCAGCGCGAACGGCGACAGCGTGCCGGCGTGGCCGCCCGCACCGGCCGCGACGAGAACGAGGCCGTCGACGCCGGCTTCCAGCGCCTTCTGCGCATGCCGCACCGTCGTGACGTCGTGCAGCACGATTCCGCCGTAGGCGTGGATCGCGTCGACGATGTCGCGCGACGGTGCGCGCAGGCTCGTGATCATCAGCGGCACACGCCGCTCGATGCAGATGCGCAGGTCCTGTTCGACGCGCGGATTCGACGGATGGCAGATGTGGTTGACCGCGTACGGGCCGACCGGCACATCGGGATGGGCGTCCCGGTACGCACGCAGCGTGCCGTCGATCGTGTCGATCCAGTCGCCGAGCTGCGCGCTGAGCCGCGCGTTGAGCGCGGGAAATGCGCCGACGATCCCGCTCTTGCACTGGGCGAGCACCATCTCGGGATAGCTCGCGATCAGCATCGGAGACGCAATCACCGGCAGCCGGAGACCCTGCAGCGGAAGCGGAATCATGGTCGGGCTCCGGCTCGTTAGCGCGCGAGCGCCGCGCTGTCGCGCCGCTCGCCCAGGCGGCGGTGGAAGCCGTCGCGGCTGACCGCGCAGCGCGTATGCACGCCTTCGCCGACCACGCCCACCGCGTCGCGCACTTCGACCCGGTACGTCATCATGCGGCCGTCGACCTCGATCAGTTCGGCGTCGACCGTCACTTCCCATTCCGGCGGCGTCGGTGCGAGATGCTTGATCTCGAAGTTGTAGCCCACCGTCATCTGCCCGTCCGGCAGCAGATGGTCGGTCGCCTGCATGCAGGTCTGCTCGATGAAGATGATCATGATCGGGCTCGCGAGCGCGTGCGCTTCGCCTCCCCATTGATCGGCGAGCGAAATCGTGTCGACGCGGTGGGTGGCGCGGGCGCGCAGGCCAGTCTGGATAGTCAAGAGAAACTCCTGAAGTGGTGGTGAAAGGTGAGCGGTCACGCCGCGCGCGCCGTGGCGGCCGCGCGTCGTTGCATCTGGCTGAAGATGTTCCGGTAATGCATTTCCTCGGTGCCGCCGGCCGATCCCATTGCGAGCGCGTCAGCGACGAAGGTGGCGAGCGGGCCGTGCCGGTAGCCGTCGCTGCCGTGAATCGCCAGCAGGTGCAGCGCGGCCTGCGCGAGATCGCGTGCGCCTGCGAGCTTCGCGATCGAACAGTTCGCGAGGGCTTCGGGACGCTGCTCGACGAGCAGGTCAAGCGCGGCGCGCGCCGTCCAGCGGGTACGTTCGATGCCGACCTGGACGTCGACCAGCCGGCGCTGCACGTGCTGATGGCTGTCCAGCGCGACGCCGAGCGTCTTGCGGGCGCCGGTGTGTGCGAGCGCGTCGGCGAGGAACGGCTGGGTGACGTTCGCGCACAGCAGGCCGAACAGCGCGCGATTCATCGACGCGATGTCCATCAGCAGGCGCAGTCCGTCGCCGGGCGCGCCGAGCAACTCGTCGGCCTCGACGCGTACGCCGGACAACGCGATGTCTCCGATCGGCAAGTCCGTGACGCCGAGCGTTGCCTGCGGCGCGCTGCGCTGCACGCCTGCGCGTTCGGGATCGATCAGCACCAGCGCGGTGGCCGGCTTGCTGTCGCCGGTCAGGGTCGCAACGATCATCATCAGGCGTGCTTCGGGCGCGTGGCTGATGTTGTACTTGTGGCCATCGAGCCGGTAGTGGTCGCCGTCGCGCACGAGGCCGGTTTCGAGCGCGCGCACTTCGGTGCCGGTGCCTTTTTCCGAGATCGCCGTGGCGCCGATGGCGCCGGACAGCAGCGGTGGCAGATGCCGTGCGCGCTGCACGTCGGAACCGTACGCGACGATCGCGCGAATCAGTGTCGCCTGGTTGGCGAGCGCCATTGCGAAGCCGACGGAGCGCAGCGCCGCGGCGATCGTCTCGAACGCGTCGATGAAGTCGCGCCACGTGCCTCCCGCACCGCCGAGTTCACGCGGTACCGGCAGGCGCCACAGTCCCGCCTCGGACAATGCATCCCATGCATCGCGATGGAATGAGTCGGAAGGGGCGGACTGCGCATGGCGTTCGGCGATGTCGCGGAACGTGGCGGTCGTCGTGTGCTGTGCTTCGCTGGCAGTGATTGTCATGTCGGGGAGCGAGACTTTGCATGGATCGTGTCGCCAATCTAATGAAAAGCCCCCGGCCGAGAAACTGTCAGATATTGCACTCCGGCGCGACGCGCATCAGCGGATGATCCGGGCGAAACGAGCGATGTGACGAACGGTCGAGCATGCTTGTCGAGCGAGGTCGTGATGCCGGTCGCACGCATCGTCGCGAAGGATCGCTGCGAGAGCCGGAGCGCTTCGACGACGGGAAACGATGGCGCGCCGGCCGGTGAAGATGCTGCCGCGCGTCGATCGTGACGGCGAGGCGGTGCCGGGTTGTAGGTCCATCTTTCAAGCGAGTGGAGTCGATTGAGTTCGCACTGCAGATTATTTTAAAAAGACGAGATTCGAACGATGCCGGTTCTCGTGAGTGGAAGCTGGTGGGAAATTCAGTTGCGCACGAGGCCGGCAACCGTACCGATCGCGTATCGAAAGCCCGCGCGGTGCGAATGCGGTGACGAACTTCCAGTCGTGGTGGGACCAGTGTGTCGTGAGCGGAAATACGTTCGCGCCGGATGCCGGGACGCCAGGATGCCCGTGTCGTTGTCGTCGACAGGTCGGACTGTTGCCGGGCGCACTTGCGTTGCATCGGGGCGCGCGACGATGAAATTCGGAATGGAGATGATCAGACAATTAGGGGGGCGATCTTGCTGTCCTGTCCCGGCGATCGGGGAAAACATTTCCAGCTTGCCCCTGTGAAATTGACGTGCTAATTTTTCATGAAATTTATCAGTTTAAATTTCACGGGAGCCCGCATGTTCGTGCAGTCCGACCGTCACGTCGCAAGCTACTACGCCGGCACTTACCCGGCGCCGATCCCGCGTCGTCCGGAACTGGACGAACGCATCGACGCCGACGTGCTCGTCGTCGGTGCGGGTTTCAGCGGGCTGCATACGGCGTTGCGCCTGGCGCTTGCGGGCAAGCGCGTCGTCGTGCTCGAAGCGAGCCGCGTCGCATGGGCCGCGTCGGGCCGCAACGGCGGGCAGGCGCTGCTCGGCTGGTCGTGCGACATGCAGCCGCTCGAGGATTCGCTCGGCCGCGACGGCGCGCGCCTGCTGTGGGACAGCATGCGCTGGGCCGCGGCCGAGGTGCGCGAACTGCCGGCGCGGC
>NZ_JAAGPO010000357.1:0-5015 GCF_017104825.1 Burkholderia sp. Ac-20345
GCGTGTGCAGGCTTGCCCGCCTGCTGTTCCTGCGGCCGGCGCGGCGGCTGGCCCTGCTGCTGGCGTGCATCGGCCGCACCATCCGGGTGCCGGGCCGACGGCGCTTTGGCCCGCGTCGGCGCGGGACTTTTAGGTACATTCGACATGGGGGCGCATTATAATCCCGCCCATGAATTCCCAAACCGACCTCCCTCCCGCCCAGACCGGCGCCACGACGCCGCCGGTTGCCGACGACTCGGCCGCCAGTCACGCGCAGTTCGTCGACTGGATGCGCTCCGTCGCGCCCTATATCCACAAGTTCCGCAACAGCACGTTCGTCGTGGGGTTTGGCGGCGAGGTGGTGCAGCAGGGGCTGCTGAATGCGCTCGTGTCCGACATCGCGCTGCTGCAGGCGATGGGTATCCAGATCGTGCTGGTGCACGGCTCGCGCCCGCAGGTCGAGGAGCAGCTGAGCCTGCACGGTGTCGAATCCGAGTTTTCGCACGGCCTGCGCATCACCGATGCGCGCGCGCTCGAATCCGCGAAGGAAGCGGCCGGTGAAGTGCGTCTCGACATCGAGGCCGCGATCAGCCAGGGTCTGCCTAACTCGCCGATGGCGCACGCGCACATCAGCGTCGTGTCGGGCAACTTCGTGACCGCACGGCCGGTGGGGATTCTCGACGGGGTCGATTTCGCGCATACGGGCATCGTGCGCAAGATCGACGCCGAATCGATCCGTCATTCGCTCGCGAGCCGCAAGCTCGTGCTGCTGTCGCCGCTCGGCTTCTCGCCGACCGGCGAAGCATTCAATCTGTCGATGGAAGATGTCGCGTCGGCCGCCGCGATCGCGCTGCGCGCCGACAAGATCATCTTCCTGACCGAAGGGCCGGGCATCATCGGCGAGGAAGGCGAGCTGGTTCGCGAAATGTCGCTCGACGCGGCAGCCGACCTCCTCGACTCCGGCAACGTGCAAGGCGACGACGCGTTCTTCCTCAAGCATTCGATCCGCGCGTGCCGCGGCGGCGTGACCCGGGCGCACCTGATCCCGCAAACGCTCGACGGCAGCATGCTGCTCGAACTGTTCCTGCACGATGGCGTCGGCACGATGATCTCGTACGAGAACCTCGAAAGCCTGCGCGAGGCCACGCCGGACGACGTCGGCGGCATCCTGTCGCTGATCGAGCCGCTCGAGTCGGACGGCACGCTGGTGCGGCGCGGCCGTCACCAGATCGAACGCGACATCGACCACTTCTCGGTGATCGAGCACGACAGCGTGCTGTTCGGCTGCGCGGCGCTGTATCCGTACCAGCAGGAGAAGATCGGCGAGATGGCGTGCCTGACGGTCGCGCCGGAAGCGCAGGGCTCGGGCGACGGCGAACGCCTGCTCAAGCGCATCGAGCAGCGCGCCCGCGCGCGCGGCCTCACGCATATCTTCGTGCTCACGACGCGCACCGAGCACTGGTTCCTCAAGCGCGGCTTCGTCAAGGTCAGCGTCGACGACCTGCCGGAAGACCGCCGCAAACTCTATAACTGGCAGCGCAAGTCGCTCGTGCTGATGAAACAGCTCTGAGCGCAGGCACGACTGCCCTCCCCCAGTCCGATTACAGGAGAAGTACACGATGGCTCGAATGATTCAATGCGCGAAGCTCGGCAAGGAAGCCGAAGGCCTCGATTTCCCGCCGCTGCCGGGCGAACTCGGCAAGCGCATTTACGAGAGCGTCTCGAAGGAAGCGTGGCAAGGCTGGCTCAAGCAGCAGACGATGCTGATCAACGAGAACCGCCTGAACATGGCCGACCCGCGCGCGCGCCAGTACCTGATGAAGCAGACCGAGAAGTACTTCTTCGGCGACGGCGCGGACCAGGCGTCCGGCTACGTGCCGCCGACGGAAGGCTGAAGACGCGTCGGCGCGCGGCCGGCGCAAGTTGCCGGCCACTCGCTCCGGAGAAAGCGGCACCGTGTTTCGCACGGTGCCGTTTTCTTTTGGGGCGCGCGTTCGGTGTGTTCGGCCTCGCGCGGGGCGGTATTCCGTGCGGCTCAGCCGGCCGGCTTCAGCGCGCCGCCCTCACCCGGCTGCACGTTCCCGCCTGCAGCAGGTTCCTCGCTGCCGCCTTCGGCGCCCCATTCGGCCGCGTCGCTGCGCTCGGCCGTCGACAGTTCGTCCGCGCGATACCCGGTGCGATTCAGCAGCGCCACCATGCAGACGAGCGACACGAACGCGTAAAGCCCCGACGCAACCGCGACACCGACGATGCTGCCGGTCGCATTGAGGATCGCCTGCGCGAGCACGGGCGTGCCGCCGCCGACGACGAGCGCGCTCAGCTGATACGCGAGCGACAGGCCCGTGTAGCGGATGTTCGCCGGAAACACGCGTGCGAGCACGCCGCCGACCGCGCCATAGAACATCGCCGACGGAATCGTCGAGATGCACATGCCCGCAACGGCCACCCAGTACGAACGCGTCGCGAGCGCATGGAACATCACGGGCATCAGCACGATTTCCGGAATCAGGATCCAGCACATCGCGCGGCGCATGTCGACCTTCGACACGAACCACGCGCCGACCGGCTGCATCAGGAACTGCACGACGAGCGAGATCGACAGGATGCCGAGGAACGTGCCCTGCGCGTAGCCGAGCTCCTTGGTCGCCCACGACAGTGCAAACGTGCTGCGGAAGTACGTGACGTTGATCACCGGCAGCGTGCCGGCCGCGAGCAGCACGACGACCCAGTGATCGCGCACGACGTCGCGCAGCGGCAGCTTCACGGTACGCTTGCGCGCGAGCACGCGCTGCATGTCGGCCGACTCCTCGAGCTTCAGCCGGATCACCATGCCGATGATCACGAGCACGGCCGACAGCAGGAACGGAATGCGCCAGCCCCACATCAGGAATGACGGGGTCGGCAGCGCGCTCAGCGCGAAGAACGCGGCGGTGGCCAACAGGTTGCCGGTGGGCGAGCCCTGCTGCGCGAACGCCGCGTACAGGATGCTGCGATGCTTCGGCGCGTTCTCGCTCGCGATCAGCACCGCACCGCCCCACTCGCCGCCGACCGCGATGCCCTGCAGCACGCGCAGCACGACGAGGCCGGCCGGCGCCCATACGCCGATCTGCGCATAGCCGGGCAACAGGCCGATGCCGGTCGTGGCCAGCCCCATCATCACCAGCGTGATCACGAGCGCGGTCTTGCGGCCGACACGATCGCCGAGATGCCCGAACACGATGCCGCCGAGCGGCCGCGCGGCGAAGCCGGCCCAGAACGTGACGAACGCCAGCAGCGTCGCGACGCCGGGATCCATCGTGCTCGAAAAGAACACCTTGCCGAACACGAGCGCCGCGGCCGTGCCGTAGATGTAGAAGTCGTACCACTCGATCGTGGTGCCGACGAACGCCGCGAAGGCGGCGCGGCCGGGCCGCGGTTGCGGCGCGGCGGCCGGGGATTGCTGACGGCTCATCGATGTCTCCATGTTTGTGTTTCGGGGGCGCGACTGTCGCGCGCCTTTCCCGGGTGGCCGGCATGGCGCCGCCGGCCGGCGGCGTCGTAGCTGCCGAGGGCGCCTAGCCGGGGGCCTCCCTCAGCACGCCGGCGTCGAGCAGTTGCTGCTGGAGCGCGGGATCGACGCCGAGGCGATCGAGCACCGCGCGCGTGTCGCCACCCAGCGCGGGCGGCGGCGAACGATAGGTGGCCGGCGTGCGCGACAACTTCACCGGCGACGCCGTGCCGCGATACGCGCCGATCTCGACGAACAGGTTCCGGTGCAGCGCATGCGGATCGTGCGCGACGTCGGCCACCGTTCGCACCGGCCCGCACGGCACGCCGGCCGCCATCAGGTCGCGCGCGAGCGGTTCGCATGCGTGCGCGGCGAGCCGTGCCTCCAGTTCAGCCTTCAGCTCGGGCCGGTGCGCACAGCGGCTGCGGTTGTCGACGAAGCGCGGATCGCTTGCGAGCGCCGGCACACCGAGATGCGCGACGAGCCGCGCGAACTGCCGGTCGTTGCCGACCGCGAGGAAGATCGGCACGGTCGCCGTGCGGTAGCTGTCGTACGGCGCGATGTTCGGATGCGCGTTGCCGCTGCGCTCCGGCACGCGCCCGGAACCGAAGAAGTTCGGCAGGTGCGGATGCAGCAGCGACACGCCGCAGTCGTACAGCGCGATGTCGATCGACTGCCCGCGCCCGCTCTTCTCGCGCTCCGCGAGCGCCAGCAGGATGCCCGCGAGCGCATTGAGGCCGGTGACCATATCGACGATCGGCAAACCGATGCGCATCGCGTCGCCGTCGCGCTCGCCGTTGACGCTCATCAGCCCGGCCATCGCCTGGATCACCGCGTCGTAGCCGGGCAGGCCGCCGAGCGGGCCGTCGTCGCCGAAGCCCGTCACCGCGCAGTGGATCAGCCAAGGGAAACGCGGCTGCAGGTCGCGTGCGTAGTCCATCCCCCAGCGCGCGAGCGTGCCGGGCTTGAAGTTCTCGACGAGCACGTCGGCCTCGTCGAGCAGGCGCCACAGGATCGCGCGCCCTTCGTCGCGCGACAGGTCGAGCGCAAGCCCTTCCTTGTTGCGATTCACGCCCATGAAATACCAGGCGGTATCGCCGAGGAACGGCGGCCCCCAGCCGCGCGTCTCGTCGCCGTCCGGCGGCTCGATCTTGACCACCGTCGCGCCGTGGTCGGCAAGCGCCTGCGTGCAGTACGGGCCGCCGAGCACACGGCTCAGGTCGACGACCTTCAGGCCGTCCAGTGCGCCACGCGTCGTGCTCATCGTTCGACCTCCGGCAGCAGGTCGAGCGCGGTATCGAGCGCGACCGGCGTGCCGCGCAGCAGCGCATCGTATGCGGCCGATTCGTCGTCGCGTGATGCCGGCGCGAGCGGATCGACCGGCAGCAGCTTGTGGCGCACGACCAGGTGCGCGAGCGCGAGACGCCGGAAATCCGGCGCGAGCCGCGCGCCCTCGCACGCCATCAGCACGGCCGCGCTTGCGTAGTACAGCGCGGACGCGGCCTGCCGCACGCGAGCGTCGTCACCTTCGTCCGCGACCCGCGCGAGC
>NZ_JAAGPO010000358.1:0-246 GCF_017104825.1 Burkholderia sp. Ac-20345
TGGGCGTGTCATTAAAAAAAAAAAAAAAAAAAATATTGATTATCACAGTGGCATACCTAAATCATAACAAAAGTAACATATAAGGAAACAATGAGAATTTATATCAAAATCATATACAGCTTATATGAAGTTAGATGATAAGCAAGAGAGCAGTATCAACCACTCACTGATCATGTGTTATTATGAGCCATCATACTCTTGCAATTAGCACTCTAGTTCATGTATCTACGATCAGTCGACTGTGTT